>NZ_JBEXLR010000099.1:0-23641 GCF_040610095.1 Micromonospora sp. NPDC004540 | reverse complement strand
CCGGCGGGCCTGGTGGGAGGAGACGTTGACGATCGCGCCGCCGGCGCCGGCGGCCAGGAACCGGCGTACGGCGGTGGCGGCGCCGACCACGGCGGCCTCGGCCATGTCGGCCACCACGAGCGGGCCGGGCAGCGCCGCCGGGTCGAGCATGCTGCGCGGGCCGCAGCCCAGCTCCAGCACCGGCCGTCCCGCGGGCACACCGTCGACCATGAGCCGGGCCGCGACCGCCCGGCGGATCCGGTGGTACGGGTCGTCGACGTACCCGTTCACCAGTGCGCCGTCGTGGTAGCTGCGCCGGTTGGCGCGGCGGCCGTGCGCCTGCGCGCTGCGCGACGAGGTCCCGGTCGGCGGCTCGGCCATCGCACCCTCCACTGCGGTCGTCGCCCCCGTCGGCGGCGCCCGCCTCCCAGCCTCGCACCGCTGCCGGCCGGCGGCGCGGAAATCCACCCCGGGTACGCCGACGCGGCGGCCGGTGGCCGGCCGCCGCGTCGCAGGTAGTGGTGCGGTCAGATGGCGCGTGCCCAGTCCAGCCGGCTGCTGTCGTCGTACTCGTCGCCGGGCATCCACCAGGGCTCGCCGAAGCCGCTGGTCGAGACGATGATGTTGCCGCCGTCCGGGGCCTCGTTGGCCGGCGGGATCGACAGGGCGGCGCAGTAGCGCCCGTCGGGCGAGAACACCGGGGACTGGTAGTACCGGGTCTCGTCGGTGAGCCGCTTGAGGCCGGTGCCGTCGATCCGCACCGAGCCGAGCGCCTGCCCGCCGAGCACCTCGGTGTCCCGGGTCCACCGGTTGGTGCAGAACACCACCCGCTCCGAGTTGGGCATGAAGACCGGCCCGTGGAAGAGCTCGCCGGCCGCCTCGGGGGTGTAGATCGGCCGCACCTTGCCGGTGGCCAGCTCCAGTGTGCGCAGCTGCGGCCCCTCGGAGCGGCTGACCCAGCGCATGACGATCATCGAGCCGTCCCGGGACCAGTTCGGGTACGACATGGCGTGGCCCTGGACGAGCACCCGCTTCGCGGCCGTGGCCACGTCGACGGCGACCAGGGTGTCGTTTCCGATGACCAGGGCGATCTGCGTGCCGTCCGGGGACCACGTCGGGGCACCGTATTGGGTGCCGAACGGGTCGGCGAGCAGCTTCCGGATCTCGCCGGTGACCCGGTCGAACAGCTGCACGTACGGCTCGAGGCTGCCGTCGCCCGACCGCGCGTTGTTGACCCAGGCCACGTAGCGGCCGTCGGGCGACGTGGTGGCCTGGTCGCCGTCGTCGAGCAGCCGCTGCGGCGTGGTGCGGCCGGGGTTCACCTGGAGCACACCCCAGCCGACGCTGACCAGCCACGGCCCGTTGACCACCTCGGTGGTCTCCGCCGCGACGGCGGGCGCGGCGGCCGTCAACCCGCCGGCCAGCCCGGTCGCCGTGGCCGCGCCGGCCAGCGCGGCGGTACGCAGCAGGGCCCGTCGATTCATCTCAGTCATGCAAACCCCCGTGATAGACGTCGCTCCACCCTCCTGAACGGACGATCACGAGGCCATCGGACGAGCGGCCCGTCGACCGTCGGCCACTCGGTCAGCTCGTCCGGCGACGCCCCGGCGGCCGGTACCCTCGCCCCGGTGACCTCCGACGCGCTACGCCGCGCCCTCACCGATCCGGGCGATCCGCCGCTGCCACCCCTGCCCGGCGTGGCCGCCGAACTGCTCACCGCCCTGGACGCGCCGCCCCGGCTCGCCGCGCACCTGCGGCTGGTGCACGACGTCGCCCGGCAGCTCACCGCCGCGTTCGGCGAACGCTTCCCGCTCGTCCCGTTCGACCGGCAGGCGGTGCTGTTCGGGGCGGCGGTCCACGACCTCGGCAAGGTCCAGCACCCCGAGGAGCTGTCCGGGCCCGGCTCGGCGCACGAGGAGGCCGGCTACCACCTGCTGCTCCGCTTCGGCGTCCCCGAGGAGCGGGCCCGCTTCGCCGTCACCCACGCCGCCTGGCACGCACCAGGCGTGCAACTGGAGGACCTGCTGGTCAGCCTCGCCGACAAGGTGTGGAAGGGCAAACGCGTCACCGACCTGGAGGAGCTGGTGGTCGACCGGCTGGCCGACATCACCGGGCAGCCGCGCTGGCAGGCCTTCCTCGACCTGGACGACGTGCTCGCCGGGCTGGCCGCCGACGCCGACCGCCGGCTCGCCTTCCAGGCCGAGCACCCGGTGCACGGCTGATCCCCGGCCTCAACCGCCGGCGGGCTCGGGCGGGCCGGCGCCGGCCAGCAGCGCCTCCGCCGAGCCGGTCCGGGCGTACAGCAGGAACCGTCCGGCCCGGTGCGTGCCGACCAGGCCGGCGTCGCGCAGCGCCGTCAGGTGGTGGGAGACCGTGCCGGCGCTGAGGCCGCACCGCCGGGCCAGCTCGGTGGTGGCGGCCGGCACGGCGAGTTCGTGCAGCAGGGTGGCCCGGGTACGCCCCAGCACCCGGGCGAGCGCGGCGCTGGCCGGGGCGGCGCCGCGCTCCCAGAGAGTCCCGACCGCGCGGGCCGGATAGCGCAGGAGCGGTTGTGAGGTTCGCTCGGACAGGTTGGACCAGACCCGCGCGCCGCCGAAGACCGACGGGACCAGCAGCAGGCCCCGCCCGCCCAGGTCGACCGTGCCCGCGCGGGTCAGGTGGTCGACGTGCAACGTCCCGTCGTCCCAGGAGACGTACGGGTCGATCCGGCTGAGCAGGCCGCGCACGCCGTCGGTCGCCATCCGCCCGGCGCCGACGAGCACCTCGCGTTCCAGCAGGGTCCGCATCCGCGGCCAGTACGGGGCGATCGCCACCTCGACGTAGTCGGCGATCACCTGGGCGAGGCGGGCCAGCCCGGCCGGCGGGTCGGCGTACAGGGCGGCGAGCCGGGGTGGGCGCGGTCCGGGCAGCTCGTCCAGGCCGGCCCGGACCACCTCCGGCGGGGTGGCGGCGAGCGCGGCCAGTTCCCAGTCGATGGTGGGCAGGGCGGACGGCGGGGGCGGGCAGACGAAGCTCGGGATCACCACGGTCGGCATCGGCACGAGGTCGGCGAGGAGCCGCCAGTCCACGGTGGACAGCCGGGGCCGTACCTGGCGGTGCCAGAGCTGGTGGGCGGGGAACCCGTCGGGGCTCCGCAGCACCCGGACGCTGGCGACCGCCTCCCACAGCGGCGAGATCGCGAACCGGATCCCGGCCAGGTCCCGCACCCCCAGCGCGACGCTCAGCACCCGCACCTCCCGACGGATTCGACCTGGCTCAAACTTATCGACCGTGGCGGCGACCCCGACCAGGGTCCCTGTCATGACCACCACCGTCCCGGCGGCCACCCGCTGGCCCCGCCCGTTCCGCTATGTCTACGCGGCCAACCTGACCGACAGCCTGGGCTTCCAGGTGGGCTACCTGGCCGTGCCGGTGCTGGCGGTGTCGGTGCTCGCCGCCACCCCCGGCCAGGTCGGCCTGCTCGCGGCGCTCGGCACCGCCGCCTTCCTGCTGGTCGGGCTGCCCGCCGGGGTCTGGGTGGACCGGTCGCCCCGCCGCACTGTGATGGTCGCCGCCGACCTGGCCCGCGCCGCCCTGTACGCCTCGATCCCGCTGGCCTGGTGGGCGGACGCGCTGACCATCGGCCAGCTCTACGCGGTCGTGCTGCTCACCGGCGTCGGCACGGTCTTCGGTGACGTGGCCGCGCAGAGCTTCCTGCCGGAGCTGGTCGGCCGGGACCGCCTGGTGGCGGCGAACTCGCTGCTCATGACGACCAACGCCACCATCCAGATCGGCGGTCGGGGATTCGGCGGCCTGCTCGTGCAGTGGCTCGGCGCCCCGCTCGCCCTGGCCCTGAACGCGGTCACCCACCTGCTCTCCGCGCTCGCCCTCACCCGGGTACGCCCCACCGCCACCGTCGGGGCCGGACGGGACCGGCCGACGGGCGGCTTCCGCCGACAGCTCGCCGAGGGCGTCCGGCACGTGCTGGGCAACCCGCTGCTGCGCCCGCTGGCCGTGTCGCTGGCCGGCATCAATCTCACCGTGAACCTGATGACCACCATGCTGCCGGTCGTCTTCCTGCGCGAACTCGGGCTCGGCGCCGGCGCGCTCGGGCTCTTCCTCGGTGCCGGCGGGGTCGGGGCGCTGCTCGGTGCGGTGACCGCCCGTCCACTGGCCGCCCGGATCGGGCACGGCCGGGCGCTCTGGCTGCCCGGGCTGCTGGTGGCCCCCGCCGGCGCGCTGGTCGCCCTGGTCGACACCGGAGCGTGGCTGTGGCTGGCCGGCCTCGGCTGGCTGGCGCTGGCCTGGCGGACCGGGATCGGCAACGTGATCGGCGTCAGCCTGCGGCAACGGGTCACCCCGGACGCGCTGCTCGGCCGGATGAACGCCACCTTCCGGTTCCTGCTCACCGGCGCGATCGCGGTCGGCGCCGCGCTGGCCGGCCTGCTCGGCCAGTACGCCGGCCCGCGTACCTCGCTCTGGGTCGGCGCGATCGGCGCCGCGCTGACCTGGCTACCGCTGTACCGGTCCCCGGCGCGCACGTTGCCCGACCCGGGCCGGCTGTCCCCGGCCGCCGGGTGACGGCACCGCTGTTACGCGGCGGTTACCCGGCTGCGAAGCCGCTGTGGCACGGCGCGCCGATTGTCTGGGCAGGGACGCCGGACGGGTCCCCGCACACCGGCAGGGAGGCCACCATGAGACTGAGGAGAACACTGCTGGCGCTGGTCGTCGTGCTCGGCGGGCTGGTCGCCGGCACGGGCGGCGCGACCGCGGCGGCGCCGTACTGCGGGATCACCTGGGGCAGCACGGCCAAGTCGGCCGGCAACCTCAGCTCCAACCCGCTGATCGAGGTCCGCACCGGGCGGCACGGCTGCTGGGACCGGGTGGTCTTCGAGTTCGCCGGACCGGCCAACGGCTACTCCGTCGCCTACGGCGAGACGTACACCGAGGGGCAGGGGCTCGCGCTGAGCCCGTACACCGCCGGGGGCGCGCTGCTGTCGGTGTCGCTGCGGGCGCCCGGGTACGACGACGAGCACCTCGCCACCCTGCCCTACCGCGCCGGTGAGCACGCCGCGACCGTGCTGGGCTACCGCACGCTGCGGGACGTCGTCTTCGGCGGCAGCTTCGAGGGCTACACGACCTTCGCGGTCGGCGTGCGCGCCCGGCTGCCGTACCGGGTCTTCGTGCTCAGCGGCCCCGGCACGCACAGCCGCATCGTGATCGACGTGGCGCACCAGTGGCAGGCGTGACCTTTCCCCAGGTGAGAGGGGCCGACCGGCCCCTCTTCACCGTCCGTTGCGCCAACGCCCCCCGGCGTGGCGCCGGACTACCCTGAGTGGTCATGGAGGGCCGTGTGCTGGTCGTCGAGGACGACGCCTCCATCCGGGAGGTGACCGCCCTCGGCCTGCGCCGGGCCGGGTTCCGGGTGGACACCGCCGGCGACGGCCCGGCCGCCCTCGCCGCGTGGCGGGCCGGCCCGGTCGACCTCATCGTGCTCGACGTGATGCTCCCCCGCCTGGACGGATTCGAGGTGTGCCGGGAGATCCGGCGCACCAGTCAGGTGCCGATTCTCATGCTCACCGCCCGTACCGACACCATCGACGTGGTGGTCGGCCTGGAGTGTGGGGCCGACGACTACCTCCGCAAGCCGTTCGACCTGCCGGAACTGGTCGCCCGGGTGCGCGCCGTGCTCCGCCGGACCGTCGCCCCGGCGCCCGACACCACCGTGACCGCCGGGCCGCTGGAGATCGACCCGGCCCGCTTCGTGGCCCGCCGGGACGGCCGCGAGCTGACCCTCACCGCCACCGAGTTCCGGCTGCTGCTGGAGCTGGCCCGGCGCCCCGGCCAGGTGTTCACCCGCGAGCTGCTGCTCGACCGGGTCTGGGGGCACAGCTACCTCGGCGACTCCCGGCTGGTCGACGTCGCCGTGCAGCGCCTGCGCGCCAAGGTCGAGGACGACCCCGGGGCGCCGACCCTGATCCGGACGGTCCGCGGGGCCGGCTACAAGCTGTCGACGGGGTGAGCGCGCCATGGTGGCCGGCAGAGTCGTACCCGGGCGGCTGCGGCGCCGGCTCGTCGTCGCGTTCGTCCTCGTCGCCGGCATGTCCGCCGGCGCGCTGGCCACCGGGTCCTATCTCATGCTGCGGCAGGCCCGGTTCGACGGCTCGCTGCAACGCGCCGCCGCCGACGCCCGCTACCAGCTCGTGGTCGCCGCGCAGTTCGTGCCGCTGACCGACACCCGCCGCGCAGACCTGCTGGCCAGCTTCGAGGAGTCCGGCCGGCACGTGCTGCTGGTCGCCGGGGACACCCAGGCGTCCAACCCCCGCTACGCGCCCACCCCCGACCCGGACCTGCGGGCGACCGTCGCCGCCGGGCAGCTCGGCTTCCAGCGCACCCCCGGCCGCCCGCACCTGCTCGTCGTCGGCGGCCGGATCCCCGGCTCCACCGCCGAGCTGTACGTGGTGACCGTCGAGGACGACCTCGTCGACGCCCTCGACCAGCTCCGCACCGCCTCGGTGGTCGGCTGGGCGGCGGTGGTGCTGGTCGCCGCCGGGGTGGGCAACGCCCTCGCCCGCCGCACCCTGGAACCCGTCGGCCGGGCCAGCCGGGCCGCCCGGGCCGTCGCCGAGGGGCTGCTGCACACCCGGCTACCGGTGCGCGGCCGGGACGAGTTCAGCGCCTGGGCCACCTCCTTCAACGAGATGGCCGAGGCGCTGGAAACCCAGATCGAGGCGCTGTCCCAGGCGCAGGCCCGGGAGCGGCGGTTCACCGCCGACGTGGCGCACGAGCTGCGTACCCCGGTCACCGCCCTGGTGGCGGCGGCCTCGCTGCTCGCCGACCAGCTCGACGCCCTGCCCGCCGACGCCCGCCGGGCCGCCGAACTGCTCGTCGCCGACGTGGTCCGGCTGCGCCGGCTGGTCGAGGAGCTGATGGAGATCTCCCGCCTGGACGCCGGGCGGGAGGTGCTCGCCACCCGCCCGGTGGACGTCGGCGCGCTGCTGCGCCGGATCCTCGCCGGCCACGGCGGCGCCGCCCGGGCCACCGTGACCGGCGACGCGCCGCCCGTGGTGACCGACCCGCGCCGGCTCGAACGGATCCTGACCAACCTGGTGGCCAACGGGGTGGAGCACGGCGGCGGCGACCTGCGCGCCGAGATCCGGCACACCGGCGCCGAGGTGGTTGTCGAGGTCGCCGACCGCGGGCCCGGCATCCCGGCCGAGCACCTGGCGCACGTCTTCGACCGGTTCTACAAGGCCGACCCGGCCCGCACCGGCCCCGGCAGCGGGCTCGGCCTGGCCATCGCCCGGGAGAACGCCCGGCTGCTCGGCGGCCGGCTCGACGTGGCCAGCGAGGTCGGCCGGGGTACCCGCTTCACCCTCACCCTTCCCCTCGAACCCGGGGACACGCCATGCGACGCCTGATCCCGCCCCTCGCCGTCCTGCTGCTGCTCACCGCCGGCTGCGCCCCGCCGCGCACCGGCACCCTCGGCCCCGCCCCGGCCGGCCCGTCGCCGACCACCGCGGCCGGCCCGACCGGGACGCCCGCGCCGACTCCGCCCGCGCCGCGCACCCCGACCGCACCCGCTACGACCGGCGGGCCGGCCACCGCCGCGCCGACCGGGCCGGACGGGACTGTGACCGTGCAGCTCTGGTTCGCCCGCGGCGGGAAGCTGGTGCCCACCCGGCGGGTGCTGCCCGCCACCGTGGCCACCTCCCGGCTGGCCCTCACCGAACTGGCCGCCGGCCCGTCCGTGGCCGAGAGCGCCACCGGCCTGGCCACCCTGGTCCCGGCCGGCACGCAGGTGACCCGCATCGCCGGCGGGGTGGCGATCCTGGTCCCGCCGGCCGGCTTCGACGCCGGTGGGGCGGCCACCGCGCGGCTGCGCCGGGCCCAGGTGGTCTGGACGCTCACCCAGTTCCCCACCGTACGGCGGGTCGCCTTCGCCCCGGCCGACGCCGCGACCGGGCGGGACGACTACGCCGACCTGCTGCCCCCGATCGTGGTGACCGCCCCCGGGATCGGCGACCGGGTGACCAGCCCGGTGACCGTCGCCGGAACCGCCGACGTGTACGAGGCGACGGTGAGCGTCCGGGTGCTGGACGGTGCGGGCCAGGAGATCGGCACGTCGTTCACCACCGCCTCCTGCGGCTCCGGCTGTCGCGGCGGCTACCGGCTGGACGTCCGGTACCGGCGGGCGGCGGCGGGGCCGGGGACCATCGAAGTGTACGAGGTGTCGGCGCGCGACGGCTCCCGGATCAACATGGTCCGCATCCCGGTCCGGATGGCCGCCGCCCGGTGACGCGACCCCACAGCGGACGGCATGGTGGGTGCGTGCCCCCGGCTGGATTCGAACCAGCGACCTTCGGATCCGGAATCCGACGCGCTCTCCGCTGCGCCACGGGGGCATGAGCTGTCGCGCGGAACCGATTGACTTTCGATAGGTTACGAGCGATAGTCGATGCATGCTCACAGCCCAGCGAGCGGTCACCCCGCTCAGAGTCTTCCTCGTGCTGCTGTTCGGGATCCTGGTCCTGTTCCAGACCATGTCGCTGCCCGGGCAGTTCGCGCACATGGCCCGGGAGAACCCGGACATGGCGTACCTGAGATGGCCGGCGACGGCGGTGACCGTGTTCTGGGTGCTCTGCGTGCAGGTGGTGATCGTGTGCACCTGGCAGTTGCTCACCCTGGTCAAGAACGACCGCATCTTCAGCGAGGCGTCCCTGGCGTGGGTCGACGCGATCGTGTGGGCCATCGCCGCCGCGTGGGCGGTGCTCGTGGGGGTGTTCCTCTACGTCGGCTTCAACGCCGACGACCCGGGTCTGCCGCTCCTGCTCTTCCTGCTGGTCACGGGGGTCACCGCGCTGGGGCTCCTGATGGTGGTGATGCGCGCGCTGCTGCGGCAGGCCACCACGCTCCGGAGCGACATGGAAGCGGTGATCTGATGCCCATCGTCGTCCGCATCGACGTCGAGCTGGCCAAACGCAAGATGAGCGTCGGCGAGTTCGCCGAACGGGTCGGGCTCACCCCGGCCAACGTCGCGGTGCTGAAGAACGGTCGGGCCAAGGCCGTCCGTTTCAGCACCCTGGAAGCCATGTGCCGGGTGCTGGACTGCCAGCCCGGTGACCTGCTCGAATGGGTCGAGGAACAGGGAGAAGACCAATGAGGTACGTGCTCGCCGTCGTCGCCCTCCTCGCCGTCGCGGTCGGCGTCGCCGGCATCGTGTACGGGGAGGCCGACGACTCGCCCGGCCTCCAGCTCCTGGCCGGCCTGCTCGTCATCGGAGCGGTCGCGATCGGCGTGCGGATCGTCCGACGGAGCCGGTAGCTGTCGCTGCGAGCTGAGGATTCGAACCTCAATTCTCCGATCCAGAGTCGGATGTGCTGCCTGGTTGCACCAGCTCGCATGGGATCCGCGGACCGCGGACCGTGCCCCGACCAGGATTCGAACCTGGGCTCTCCGGTTTCGTAGACCGGCGCGCTCTCCGCTGCGCCACCGGGGCGGACGACCGGCGCCCCTCCCCCTCCGGGGGCGCCGGTCGGTTCAACCCTTCACGCAGACGACCTGCTTGAGGTGGGCGACCACCTCGACCAGGTCCTCCTGCTGGGCCATCACCTGGGTGATGTCCTTGTACGCGCCGGGGATCTCGTCGACCACCCCGGCGTCCTTGCGGCACTCGACGCCCGCCGTCTGTGCGACCAGGTCGGCGGTGCTGTACGTCCGCTTCGCCTGCCCCCGCGACATCCGCCGCCCGGCCCCGTGCGACGCCGAGCAGTACGCATCGAGGTTGCCCTTGCCGCGCACGATGTACGACCCGGTGCCCATCGACCCCGGGATGATGCCCAGGTCGCCCCGGCCGGCCCGGATCGCGCCCTTGCGGGTCACCAGCACCTCGACCCCGTCGTAGCTCTCCTCCGCCACGTAGTTGTGGTGGCAGGAGATCGGCTCGTCGTAGCCGACCTGCGGGAACTCGTGCCGGACCACCCCGCAGAGCAGGGCGAGCATGACGGCCCGGTTGCGGCGCGCGTACTCCTGCGCCCACCAGAGGTCCCGGCGGTAGGCGTCCATCTCCGGCGTGCCGGCAAGGAACACCGCGAGGTCCCGGTCGGGCAGGTCGACGTTGTGCGGCAGCCCGCGCGCCACCGCCATGTGCCGCTCGGCCAGTTCCTTGCCGATGTTGCGGGACCCGGAGTGCAACATCAGCCAGACCCGGCCCTCGTCCGGGCCGCCCTGCTCGAGGCACACCTCGACGAAGTGGTTCCCGCCGCCGAGGGTGCCCAGCTGGCGCTGGGCCCGGGTCTCCAACTGCGCCACCTTCCGGTCGAGGGTGCCGAAGCGCCGCCAGAACTCGCCCCAGCCACCCTGCTCCAGGCCGCGCACCCGGCGCGGGTCGACCGCGTCGGCCCGCATGGCGAAGCCGACCGGGATGGCCGCCTCGATCGCGCTCCGCAGCGGGCCGAGGTCGTCGGGCAGGTCGGTCGCGGTGAGCGAGGTGCGCACCGCGGACATGCCGCAGCCGATGTCGACGCCGACGGCGGCGGGCGAGACGGCCTGCCGCATGGCGATGACCGAGCCGACCGTGGCGCCCTTGCCGAAGTGCACGTCCGGCATGACGGCGACGCCCTGCACCCAGGGCAGCGCGCCGATGTTGCGCAGCTGCCGGGCCGCCTGCGCCTCGATCGTGTACGGGTCGGTCCAGACCCGGACCGGCGCCCGGGTACCGGCCAGCGGGGTGAAACCCATCGTCGTCTCCTCGGTTCAGGGGTGTGTCCGAGCGGCTGGCCGGATTCGAACCGGCGATCTTCACCATGGCGAGGTGACGCGCTGCCTGACTGCGCTACAACCGCATGCTGGTCCCTGGGGACCAGGCGTAAGCCGTACGGGACTCGAACCCGTAGCCTCCCGGGTGAGAACCGGGTGAGCTGCCAATTGCTCCAACGGCCCGCGGGACGGCGGGTGCCGTCCGCGTGGTGTCCGGGACCGCGGAATCGAACCGCGTGTCTCTCGCGCCCAAGGCGAGCGGGTCAGCCAGCTCCCTCGTCCCGGTTGCCCGGCCGGCGCTGGGCGCGCCGGCCGGGATCGTGCTCATGCCGTCCACTGTGGAGTTGAGAAGATGCGACGTCGCCGGCCGGAGGTCGGGACGGGGTGAGGCAGGGGCGGCAGGATTCGAACCTGCAACCGTCGGGTTTGGAATCCGGTGCTCTTCCGTTGAGCTACGCCCCTCGGACCCGGTGACGAGAAAAGCCGCCCGGTCCCAGGTCTCGGGGCGGGCGGCTGCGCGTGTGTCTCGCGCCGGCGCTAGTCGCGCCACCACCCCGGTTGCCACTGCTGCCGTCGGCAGCGACCCTGGCCCGCTTCGCGCGGCAGGGCACCACCGCGCGGCGCGGGCCGCTCGGCTCGGGTGCGGTTCTGCTGCGACACGGTGTGCTCCTGGGTGGTGGCTCGGGTTGACCTTGGCCCGTTCACGGTACGGGCGGACCCGGGAGCCCCGCAACGGTATTTCGTGAGGACGTTTCGGCCGGCGCCGAACGGTGCCGCCAATAGCCTCTGGCCAGGCGAATGGAAGGGGCACGGCATGGACTGGCGGCGTCGGGTGGCGGAGCGGTTCCGGGAGGTCAACGGGGAGCATCCGATGACGGTGGCGGACGACGCGTACGTCAGCGCGCAGTTCGTGACGCTCGACGCGCTGTGCGCGGCGTCCGGGCGGGACCCGGACGGCGTACGCCGGTTGATGCTGGACCGGCGGCTGCCGCTGCCGGGCTACCTGCGCTCGGACGGCGCGGAGATGGTCCCGGGCGACCTGTTCGCGCTGGCCGAGCGGGCGGGCGGGGTGGATGCGCTGCCGGGGTGGTTCGTCGCGCACTGGGCGGACCGGGCGCGCGGTGGGGCGGAGTGGGACGCCTACCTCAGCGGCCAGTACGTCTGCCTGCGCTCGGTATCGCCGGAGTCGATCCGGCGCAAGGACGAGTTGACCGCCGCGATCGGCGCGGCGCCGGCCGAGCCGGACGCCGGGTCGGTGGCCTGGCTCGACCGGCTGCACGCGCTGGTCGACGAGTTGGATGCGCTGGAGCCGGCGTTCACCGGCTACGACCGGCTCCGGTTCGGCGGCCCGACCTCCCGGGACACCTGCGTGGACGCGGTGCGCGCCCGGTATCCGCGGCGGGTCAGCGCGCCGGCCGGCCGGTGACCCGGCGGGTGACGGCGAGCAGGTACTCCTTGCGGTGCAACGGGTCGTGGTCCCAGCGCGGCCGGCTCGGGGCCGGTCCGCGTACCGGCCGGTGGTGGTCGAACTCGGCCTCCAGGGTGCCCTCACCGCGGGTGAGCCCGGGCAGCCGCTGCTCCAACGCGTGCACCCGCCCGGCCGGCACCTCCCCCTCGACCAGGTAGGACGTGCCGCGCAGGGTGCTGGTGCGGGGTGCCGCGCCGAGCCCGGCGAGCACGGGCAGCACCGCCCCCACCAGGTCGGCGGGAAGGTCGAGCCGGAACCGGTGCACCGGCTCGTGGACCCGCGTGCCGGCACGGGTGAGCGCGGTCATGAGCACCAGCGGGGTGAGGTTCCGGAAGTCCCCGGCGGTGCTGGACATGCTCTTGTCGAACACGCCGTGGGAATGGCTCTGCCGCGCCCAGTAGCCGCCGTGCGTGAGGGTGACCACGCAGTCGACCACCGCCCAGCCGTGCAGGCCCTGCCCCAGGGTCTCCCGGACGGTCTCCTCGATGGCCTTGAGGAAGGCCAGCGGCATCGAGCCGAGTTCGATGCCGAGCCGGAACTCGACGCCGCTGCCGAGCGGCCCGGGCTCGACGCGCAGGCCGACGGTGCCGAGGAACGGGTTGGGGTCCCGGCCGATCCACTCGACGGCGGCGCCGACGCCGACCACCCGCTCCACGCAGACGGTGGTGGTCTCCCGGAAGGTGACCGGGACGCCGTAGTCGTCGGCCAGGGTGGCCTCGATGACCTCCTTCTGCACCTCGCCGTAGAGCGACACGGCGATCTCCTGGCGCCGGTCGTCCTGGCGCAGGTTGATCAGCGGGTCCTGCTCGGCGAGCTGGGTCAGGGCGGCGTGCAGGGCCGGGCGGTCGGCGGGGCGTACCGGTTCGACGACGGTCTCCAGCGTGGGCGGGGCGAACTGGCGCCGGGCGGCCGGGCGCTCGGGCGGGACGCCGAGCACGTCGCCGACGCGGACGCCGGCCAGGCCGTGCAGCCGGACGATCCGGCCGGGACCGGCCGCGTCGCCGGGCGTCGCGTCGCCGCCGTCGAAGACGCCGAGGGCGGTGACCCGGTCCTCCTGGCCGCCGCCATGGCGGATCCGGTCGCGGACCCGCACCGTGCCGGCGAAGATCCGGGCGTACGCGATCTTCTCCCCGGCCGGGCCGCGCTCGACCTTGAAGACGGTGCCGGAGAGCGGCGCGTCGGCGTCGCCCGCGGTGGCGGGGAGCAGCGCGGTGACCGCGTCGATCAGGTCGGCCACCCCGGCCCCGGTGATGGCGGAGCCGGCGAGCACCGGGTGCACCCGGGCGCGACCGGTCTGCGCGGTGAGCGCCGTCCGCAGCCGGTCCGGGGTGACCGTCCGCTCGTCGGCCACGTACGCGGCCAGCAGCGCGTCGTCGTGCGCGGAGAGCAGGTCGACCAGGCGGGCGTGGTGGCCGGGGTCGCCCGCCGGGTGCGGGAGCCAGCGGGCGGCCGGGGTGCCGGCGGCGTCGACGCGGCCGAGGGCGACGACGTCCGGGGTGAGCCGGCCGGCGAGCTGGCGCAGCACCCGGTCCGGGTCGGCGCCGGCCCGGTCCACCTTGTTGACGAAGAACAGGGTGGGAATGCCGAGGCGGTGCAGGGTGCGGGCCAGCACGCGGGTCTGGGCCTGGACGCCCTCGACGGCGGAGACCACGAGCACCGCGCCGTCGAGCACGCCGAGCACCCGTTCCACCTCGGCGATGAAGTCGGGGTGGCCGGGGGTGTCGATGAGGTTGACGGTGGTCCCGGCGACGGCGAAGGAGACCACGGCGGAGCGGATGGTGATGCCCCGCTGCCGCTCCAGCGCCAGGGTGTCGGTGCGGGTGTTGCCGGCGTCGACGCTGCCGGGCTCGTCGATGACCCCGGCGCTGTGCAGCAGCCGTTCGGTCAGGCTGGTCTTACCGGCGTCGACATGGGCGAGGATGCCGAGATTGAGGGTTTTCACGCAGCGTCATGTCCTTGAGGTCGGCGGTCGTTCGCTTCTGCGGGGACATGCACGCGGCTCGCATCTCGGGCTCCTCCTTCCATGGACGTCGTGGTCGATTCCAGCAACCGGCGCGGGCGCCGGCAACCGATTTACCGCAGGGACGCTACTGGGTCTGCGCCACCGGGTGGCGCTTCATCTCCTCCATGAAGGGATAGCGCGCGGTCAGCTCGGCGAGCGTGCACCCGGCCCGCCAGGCGGCGGCCACCTCGGCGACCTGGAGCAGGTCGGTGGCGTCGCCGCGGGCCTGGACGTCGCCGTCGACCCGCAGGTCGATCATGAAGTAGCGGGCCTGGGCGCCGAGACTCACGCAGACGACCCCCCGGTCGGAGGTCGCCTCGGCGCAGGTGAACCGGCTGCGCCCCTGCTCGGGCGCGGTCACCCGGCCGATGTCGAGCTGGTGCCGGGCCGCGGTCTGCACGAGGGCGGGAGCCAGGCCGCCCGGCTCGACCAGGTCCGGGTAGAGGCGCACACCCAGTGCCGTCGACACGTCGCTCATGACTGACTCCCACTTCCTCGTGACAGAGACCAGCAGCACGCAGGTTACGGGTGTGTTTCCAGCGCGCATGGTCATCCTGTCCCCCCTGGACGCCCACGGCAATAGGAACGGTCGATTCGGCCACCATCGGGCCCGCATCCGTTCCGGGTACGCTGCCGACCCATGGCCCGGATCCGGTGTGACTTCTTCTCCTCGGCGCTCGGCATGGGCACCTCGATGACGGTGCTGCTGCCCGATCCCACCCCGGCCGGGATCGGCGTGGCCGGCGGGGCCGCCGCCGGCGACCCGCCGGTGCTCTACCTGCTGCACGGCCTGACCGACGACGACACGATCTGGACCCGGCGCACCGCGATCGAGCGGTACGTCGCCCCGCTGGGCCTCGCCGTGGTGATGCCGCAGGTGCAGCGGAGCTTCTACTGCGACGAGGCGCACGGCAACCGGTACTGGACCTTCCTCAGCGAGGAACTGCCCGAGGTGTGCCGGTCGTTCTTCCGCCTCTCCGACCGGCGCGCGGACACCTTCGTGGCCGGCCTGTCCATGGGCGGTTACGGGGCGGTGAAGTGGGCGCTGCGCCGGCCGGACCGCTTCGCCGCGGCGGCCAGCCTCTCCGGCGCCCTGGACGTGACCCGGCGGCGGCGCCACCCGACGCACCCCATGGACCCCGACGTCTGGGACACCGTCTGGGGCGACCGGGACGTGGCGGGCCCGGACGACGACACGGTGGCGCTGCTGGAGCGGGCCGGCGACGACCTGCCCGGGCTCTACGTCGCCTGCGGCACCGAGGACTTCCTCTACGCGGACAACACCCGCTTCGTCGACACGGCCCACCGGCGCGGGGTGGCGGTCACCGTGGACTTCTCCCCCGGCGACCACGACTGGGCGTACTGGGACGCGAAGATCCAGGACGTGCTGGCCTGGCTGCCGCTGCGCCGCGACGGCTGACCCGGGGGCGCCGCGCCTCCCGGGCCGGCGACGGCTCAGACGCCGACGGTGCCGTCGACGGCCTCGCGCAGGAAGTCGGCGTGGCCGTTGTGCCGGGCGTACTCGTGCATCATGTGCAGCATCACCAGGCGCAGCGAGACGTCCTCGCCCCACCGGGCCTGGTGGCCGGTCACGTCGAGCGACTCGGCCTCCCGCTCGATGCGGCGGGCGTGCTCGACCTCCCGCTGCCACGCCTCGAACGCCTCCGACCGGCTCGACGCGCTCGCGTCGTACGCCTCCTGGAAGTCCCCGGTCGCCGACCAGATCAGCGGGATGTCCTCGGCGTTGATGACCCGGCGGAACCAGGTGCGCTCGACCTCGGCCATGTGCCGGACCAGGCCGAGCAGGGACAGCGTCGACGGCGGCGACGACTGCCGGCGCAGCTCCTCGTCGGTCAGCCCCTCGCACTTCAGGGCCAGGGTGGCGCGGTGGAAGTCGAGAAACGCCCGCAGCGTCTCCCGCTCCCCGGCCAGCAGCGGCGGGCCGATCCGTTCGGTCTCCACGAGGAGTCCCTCCTGGCAGGCCGGACGGCCTGCTCGTGGTTGCTTGGCAGTGCTCCCGGGGGAGCCTAGTCTCAGCGGACCGATCCGCCTCCGAAGGGATCATGATGAACCCCCACATCCGACGTACCGCGCTGGTCGCCTCGGCGGTCACCGCGGCGCTGGTGGCCGGCGGCACGACCGTGCAGGCCGCCGGCGACCCCTACGACCACACCGCCACCGCCACCGCGTTCGCGCCGAACCCGGTCCAGCAGCTGGGCGACCAGTCGCTGACCGACGCCAAGGACGCCGACCAGCCGGCGCTGGCCGGGGCGTACCGGTCGGTGCTGCTGACCAACCTGGACGGCTCCGGCACCCTCACCGGGAAGTACGTGGTGGTCAAGAGCAAGACCGGCACCCCGGCCCGCGCTGTCGACGGCGCATACCCGGCCTGGCACCGCGATGCCGACCAGTTCGAGCAGGTGATGGGCTACCACTGGGTGAACACCGCCCAGGCGTACCTCCAGTCGCTCGGCTTCGGCAGCACGCTGCGGCCGGTCAACCAGCGGCAGATCGAGCTGCGCATCGACCAGTTCGGCGGTGACAACTCGTTCTTCCGCGAGGACAAGGCCAACATCACCCTCGGCAAGGGCGGCGTGGACGACGGCGAGGACGCCGAGGTGATCGTCCACGAGTACGGCCACTCGGTGCAGGACGGCCAGGTGCCCGGTTTCGGCACCACGCTGGAGTCCGGCGCGATCGGCGAGGCGTTCGGCGACTACCTGGCGGTCGCGGTGACCAGCTGGGCCACCGGCGTGCCGACGAGGACGCCGGAGGCCTGTGTGGCCGACTGGGACTCGGTCTCCTACACCCGCACCGCCCCGCACTGCCTGCGCCGCCTCGACGGCGCCAAGGTCTACCCCGCCGACCTGGTGGGCGAGGTGCACGCCGACGGCGAGATCTGGTCCCGCGCGCTGTGGGACATCCGCACGGCGCTCGGCGACCGCCGGGCCAGCACGCTGATCGTGGAGGCGCAGTTCGCCTTCACCACGGACGTCACGTTCCGGGACGCGGCACTGGCCACCGTGGCCGCCGCGCAGCGCCTCTACGGCACCCAGGCCGCGGCCGCGACCCGGGCCGCCTTCGTCGCCCGCGGCATCCTCTGACCGTCGCGGTGGGCGCCGCTCCCCGCCGGGGCGGCGCTCACCGCAGCGACGACCGGGCCACCGGGAAGTCGAAGTACGTGTCCGGGTACGGCTCGTCGACGTACCGGTAGTGCCACCACTCGCGCGGGTAGTTCTGGAAGCCCTGCGCGGTCATCAGCCGCTTCAGCAGCTCCCGGTTGTCCCGGGCCGCGCCGGTGATCCGGGCGTCGGCGGTGTGCGCGCGGGGGTCGAAGCAGTCGAACCCGGTGCCCATGTCGACGGAGCTGTCCGGGAAGCGCCGGCCGGCGGGCGCGGTGCAGGCCACCAGCGGCTGGCCCGGCACGTACGCCGGCTGGTCGGGGGTGGGCACCGGGACCAGGGTCAGGTCCAGGGTGCTCCCTCGGCTGTGCGCGGTCGGGGCGCCGATGTAGCCGTCGGCGAAGAGCCGGCTCTTCGGTTCGTCCGGGTAGAACTCGCCCTTCATCTGCTGCTCGCCGGGGAGCTTCGCCCAGGCGACGAACTCGTCCACCGCCCGCTGCGGGCGGTAGCAGTCGTAGACCTTCAGGCTGCGGCCCTGCGCCAGGGCGGCGGCCTGCACCCGGTGCAGCGCCTCGGCGGCGCGGCGGGTGAGCAGGCAGAGCGGCTCGGGGTAGCCGGTGACCGGCCGGCCGACGAAGTTGTGCGCGGTGGCGTACCGGATGTCGGTGCGGACGCTCGGGTCGACGGCGGCCAGGTCGACGACGTCGGCCGGGGCGCGGGGGCCGCTGGGGCTGGCCGACGGGGCGGGTGACGAGGTCGGTGGCGGCGTGGGCGGGGCCGGCCGCTGGCACCCGGCGGCGAGCGCCGTGGCCAGCCCGGCCAGGGCCGCCGCCATCCGTGTCCCGGTCCCCACCCTGCCGTGTCTACCAGCCTCTCCGGGCCGCCGGGCCGCGCTGTCGGCAAATCCCGCCCGTACGGCAAGATGGCCGGTGGGGCGGGGTCCGCCGTCCCGGGGTTCGCGGCCGGCACTTCCGGCCGGTGAGGGAGATATGGTGAACGCCGACGGCGAGCCCAGGGTGACCATCTCCGCGATCGCGCGGGAGGCCGGGGTTTCGGTGCCCACCGTGTCCCGGGTGCTCAACGGGCGCTCGGACGTCGCCCCGGGCACCCGGGAACGGGTCGAGGAGCTGCTGCGCCACCACGGTTACCGGCGCCGGGGCAGCCGCACGGTGCGCCGGGCGGACCTGGTCGACCTGGTCTTCAACGACCTGGACAGCCCGTGGGCCGTGGAGATCATCCGGGGTGTGGAGGACGTCGGCCACGCGGCCGGGGTCGGTACCGTGGTCTCCGCCATCCACAGCGAGTCGACCTCGACCCGCCAGTGGTTGCAGAACCTGCGGGCCCGCGCCTCCGACGGCGTCATCGTGGTGACCTCGCACCTGACCCCGCCGGTGCACGCCCAGCTGCGCCGGCTCAACGTGCCGGTGGTGGTGGTCGACCCGGCCACCGGGGTGCCGGGCACGGACGTGCCGGCGATCGGGGCGACCAACTGGTCCGGCGGCCTGTCCGCGACCGAGCACCTGCTGGGGCTGGGCCACCGCCGGATCGGTTTCGTGGCCGGCCCGACGCACCTGCTGTGCAGCCGGGCCCGCCTCGACGGCTATCGGGCCGCGCTGGAGGCGGCCGGCGTGCCGCTGGACGACCGGCTCGTGCAGCCCGGCGACTTCTACCACGCCTCCGGCTTCACCGCCGGCAGCACCCTGCTCGACCTCGACGACCCACCGACCGCGATCTTCGCGGCAAGCGACCAGATGGCCTTCGGCGTCTACGAGGCGGTCCGCCGGCGCGGGCTGCGGGTCGCCGACGACGTCAGCGTGGTCGGCTTCGACGACCTGCCCGAGGCCCGGTGGGCCTCCCCGCCGCTGACCACCGTCCGCCAGCCGCTGGTCGAGATGGGCCGGCTCGCCGCCCGCACCGTGCTGCGCATCGCCCAGGGCGAGGAGCCCGAGTCACCCCGGGTCGAACTGGCCACCGAACTGGTGGTCCGGGACAGCACCGCGCCCCCCGCCGGCCGGTAGGCCGGAGCCCGTTCAGGCGCCCTCCGGACGTTCCGGGCCGCCCAGCGCCGCCCCGGGCGGCAGCGCGGCGACGGCGGCGGCGTGCCGGCGACGCCGGGCCAGCAGCACCGCTCCCCCGACCACCAGCACCACCCCGACCGCGATCGAGGGGCCGGCGCCCGGCCAGGCGCCGGTGCCCGCGGAGCCGGCGCCCCTCAGCCCCGCGCCTCCGGCGAGGGCCGAGGCCGCCCCGGTCGGCGACGCGGCGGCCCGGTCCAGTTCGCCGGGGCGGACCAGCCGGCCGACCGCCGCGTCCCGCGGCAGGCCGAAGCCCCAGTCGAGCAGCGCGGCGCCCTGCTGCCAGCCGCGCTGGGTGGGGATCTCCGCGCCGAGCAGGGTCACCACCAGCCGCCGGCCGCCACGCTCGGCCGCGCCGACGTACGTGTGCCGGGCCAGGTCCGTGAAGCCGGTCTTGCCGCCGAGCGCGCCCGGGTAGTGGTCGAGCAGCATGTTGTCGTTCTGAATCTGGAAGGCCTTCTTGCGCAGCGCCGGCTGGGCGGGGACCTGCGCGGTCCGGGTGGCGGCGTACCGCCGGAACGCCGCGTCGGCGAAGCAGGCCCGGGCGATCAGCGCCAGGTCGTAGGCGCTGGTGAACTGGCCGGGACCGTCCAAGCCGGACGGCGTGACGGCGTGCGTCTGCAGGGCACCGAGCCGCCGGGCCTCCTCGTTCATGGCGCGAATGCCGCCGGCCATCCCGTCCGGGCCGCCGCCCAGCCGGGCCAGCGCGTTGGCCGCCTCGTTGCCGGATTTCAGCAGCAGCCCCAGCCAGATCGTCTCGATCCGGTACCGGCCGCCCGTGGCCAGCCCGACCGCCGAGCTGCCCGGCTCGATGGCCAGGTCCTCGGCGGTCACGGTGACCTCGCGGTCCGGGTTCAGCCGCGGCAGCATGGTGGCGGCCAGCAGCAGCTTCTGCACGCTGGCCGGTACGCCGTACTCGTGCGGGCCGCAGCCGCCGAGCACGGCGCCGGTGTCCAGGTCGGCGACCACCCAGGAGGTCGCGGTCACCGCCGGCGGCGCGGGCGCGGCGGGCGGCAGGACCAGGCCGGCGGTGGCCTGGCCCCCGCCGCCGACGGCCCGCGCGGCGGGGTCGGCCGCGGGTGGCGGCTGCGGGGGCCGGATCGTCGGGGCGGGCACGTTCGGGCAGGGCGGCGCCCCGGCGGGCCGGGCGGTCGTCCCGCCCGTCCGGGTGCCCGCGGCGGCGGGCGTGGGCAGCATCGGCACCGGCGCGAGCAGGGCGGCGGCCAGCGCCACGGACGGTCCCCAGGTCCTCATGAACCGGGACGCTAGCCACGCCGACCCGATCGGGTCGCCTGCTCGGCCATTCGCGTCCGACACCCCACCCGACCCGCTAGGCTCCCCACCCCTCCCCGAGGTTCGACGGCGGCCCGGCACCCGTCATACGCCCAGGTCGCCGATTTGGCGGGGCTCGAGCCCGGAGGATCGCCCCACCTCGCCGATCTGGTGACCGGTAGGTGCCGGCCGAGCCGCGCGGCCGGCACCACCGTGGGTTGTCACGTCGGAGGCTACGAACTTGATGACGTGGACGGATCAGTCGGGCGCCGTCCCGGTGGCTCAGTCGGGCGGCGTTCCCGCGGCCGCGAGCGTCGGAACGTGATGTGATCCATCCACGTCATCAAGTTCGTAGCCGCCGAGGAGGAGGCCAGCCTCGACGGTCGCGAGGGTCGGCACCGGCGGGCCTCCGGCCGCGCCGCTAGGTGTCGGCGTTCCGCGCGTGGGGTAGCCCGGAGGAAGGACGTCGAAGGAGGACACCATGACCGACCCCCGGTTCGCCCCCATCGGTCTTACCGCCGCTGCCGATCTCGTGGCGGACGCCGAGGAACGCGACGGCGCGCAGACCGACGCCGACGAGGCCACCCGCGACTCCGACGGCACCCCGGTCGGCGCGGCCGACGCCGAGGCCGACCGTGCCCGGGCCGCCGGCGAGGACGTCGAGCCCCGCCCCTGACCGCCCTCGCGGAGCCGGCCGTCAGACCGCGCCGCGGCGCACGAGCAGGCGCAGCGCCACGTAGCCGGGCAGCACCGGCAGCCAGAAGGTGGCCAGCCGGTAGACGAGCACCCCGGCCACCGCGGTCCCGGTCGGGACGCCGTAGAGCAGGAGGCCGGAGACCAGGGCGGCCTCGGTGGCGCCGAGCCCGCCGGGGGTCGGCGCGGCGGTGGCCACCCCCTCCCCGACCACGCCTACCAGCACCACCGGCGCGAGCAGCGCCGGCGCGGCGGGCAGCCCGACGGCGAGCAGGGCCAGCCAGAGCGCGGCGGCGTAGGCCAGGGTCAGCGCCACGCTCACGGTCAGCAGCGGCACGACGCGGCCGCCCCGGACCAGCGCGCGCAGGGCGTCCGCGACCTGGCGCCGGGCCGCCCGGAGCCGCGCCCGCCACCGGGGTACGGCGAGTGCCACGCCGACGGCCAGCAGCACGGCGAGCACGGTGAGCAGCACGGCCAGCCCACGCCCGGCGGCGGCGTCGGCCAGGTGCCGGCGCGGCCCCCGGGTGAACGACAGCAGGACGGGCAGCAGCAGGGCGACGCCGAGCACCCCGGCGACCCGGGTCACGGCGACCGCGGTGGCCGCCGCCGGCACGGTCAGTCCCTGCCGGTGCAGGTAGCGCAGGCTCAGCGCGGCGCCGCCGAGCGCGCCGGGCGCGAGCCGGTTGACGAAGGCGGCGGCCACCTGGACCGTGACCGTGCGGCCGAGCGGCACCGGGGTGGGGACGGCGAGCCGCAGCGCGAGCGCGCTGAGCAGGTAGGTGGCGGTCGCGGCGAGCAGGGCGCCGGTCACCGCGACCGGGTCGGCGTGCCGCAGGGCGTGCAGCGCGGCGCGTACCTGGCCGAGCTGCGGCAGCAGGAAGTGCACCAGCAGGCCGAGCATGACGAGCAGGAACACGTTCCGCGGGGTGATCCGCAGGGCCCGGGCCAGGCGGCCGGAGTGCGGGTGGCTCCGGCGCATCGCCGGGGTCAGCGGCCGGTTTCCGGGCGCGCGTGCGCCGCCGCGGGCGCGCCGGGCGCGGTTCGGTCGGCTGGCCGGCTGTCCCGCATGACCCGACGATAGGGCGACCGGCCGCCGCGCCGGGCGGCATCGCCACCGATCCGCCCGACCGGTGCGCGCTCCGGTCGCCGGTCAGGCGCGGCGGCGACCGGCCCGGCGGGACCGGCCCCGGCGGGCGACCAGCGCCGCCACCAGGCCGCCGACGACGAGGGCGAGCAGGCCGACGGTGGGCACGATGAGCCGCCAGTCGCCGTCGGCCATCCGGCGCAGCGCGGTACCGGCCGGCCCGCGCCACTGCGGCGGCGGCGTCGGGCGGGCCGCCGCCGGGGAGCCGCTGGGGGCGGCCCGCTCGGCGTCCAGCTCACCGGGCTGCACCAGCCGGCCGACCGAGGCGTCCCGGGGCAGCGAGAAGCCCCAGTCGAGCAGCTGGGCGCCCTGCTGCCAGCCGCGTACCGGGCGGGCCTCGGCGCCGAGCAGGGTGACCACGAGGCGCCGGCCGCCGCGCTGGGCCGCGCCGACGTAGCTGTGCCGGGCCAGCTCCGTGAAGCCGGTCTTGCCGCCGAGGGCGCCCGGGTAGCGGTAGATCAGCTGGTTCTCGTTCTGGATCTGGAATCCGCCGGCCTTGAGCGCGGGCTGGGCCGGGATCCGGGCCCGCTCGGTGAGCGCGTAGCGGCGGAACCGCTCGTCGGCGAAGCAGGCCCGGGCGATCAGCGCGAGGTCGTACGCGCTGGTGAACTGCCCGGGCCCGTCCAGGCCGGACGGGGTCACGGCGTGCGTCTGGCGGGCGCCCAGCCGCTGCGCCTCGGCGTTCATCGCGGCGACGCCGGCGCGGGCGCTGCCGGCGCCGAGTCGGGCCAGCATGTTCGCCGCGTCGTTGCCGGACTGGAGCAGCAGCCCCAGCCAGAGCGTCTCCACCAGGTAGCGCCCGCCGACGAGCAGGCCGACGGCCGAGCTGCCCCGCTCGATGTCCAGGTCGGACCGGGTCGCGGTGGCCACCTGCTTCGGGTCGATGCGGTTCAGCATCGTGGCGGCCAGCAGCAGCTTCTGGGTGCTCGCCGGGGTGGCGTACTCGTGCGGGCCACACGCGCCGAGCACGGCGCCGGTGTCCAGGTCGGCGACCAGCCAGGTGGTGGCGGTGACCGCCGGGGGCGCCGGGCTGCCGGGCGGCGCCACGAGGCCCGCGGTGGCCAGCGCGTCCCCGCCGACGGCCCGCTGTTCGGGCACCGACGGCGGCGGGGTGGGGCGCGGCGGCCGGGTCACCTTCGGCGCCGGCAG
>NZ_JBEXLR010000098.1:0-23906 GCF_040610095.1 Micromonospora sp. NPDC004540 | reverse complement strand
TTTTTTCCCCTCCCCTCGTTTTGACTTTCTTGTGGTGGCCACCCCCTCCCGTCGCCGCCGGCCACCCGCGCCGCCGCGTCGAGCGCGGCCGACCCCTCGGGGGTACGCAGGGCGGCGAACTGTTCCAGGTCCACCCGGGCATTGTCCCGGCCACCTCGCCCCGGCCGGCCCGGACCCCGGCGACGACGACACGGAAGCGGCGGGTTGGCACTCTCCTTGACGGAGTGCTAGCCGAGGAATAACCTGCGATTAGCACTCTCACCCTGAGGGTGCCAACGCCCGGGCCCTGGTGTCCGGGGGTTGAGCGCCAGGCGGACCGGCACCCGCGACGACGGCCCCGCCCGGTGGCATGTGGCAGATTGACGCCGGTCGGCGTGCCGACCGGCAACGACACCAAGTACCCCAGGAGGGTATGCCCGTGACTACCGCGACCAAGGTTGCGATCAAGCCGCTCGAGGACCGCATCGTGGTCCAGGCGAACGAGGCCGAGACCACCACCGCCTCGGGCATCGTGATCCCCGACACCGCCAAGGAGAAGCCGCAGGAGGGCACCGTCCTCGCTGTCGGCCCGGGCCGGATCGACGACAAGGGCAACCGCGTGCCGATCGACGTCAAGGTCGGCGACACCGTCCTCTACTCGAAGTACGGCGGCACCGAGGTCAAGTACGCCGGCGAGGAGTACCTGGTGCTCTCCGCCCGCGACGTCCTCGCGGTCATCGAGAAGTAAGCAACCGATCAGTGTCGTTGCCCCGGTCCGGCTCGCCGGGCCGGGGCAACGTCGCTTGGAAGGGATACAGATGGCGAAGATCCTGAGCTTCTCGGACGACGCCCGGCACCTGCTGGAGCACGGTGTCAACGCCCTCGCGGACGCGGTCAAGGTCACTCTCGGCCCGCGCGGGCGCAACGTCGTCCTGGACAAGAAGTTTGGTGCGCCCACGATCACCAACGACGGCGTGACGATCGCCAAGGAGATCGAGCTCACCAACCCCTACGAGAACCTCGGCGCGCAGCTGGTCAAGGAGGTGGCGACCAAGACCAACGACGTCGCCGGCGACGGGACCACCACCGCGACCGTGCTGGCCCAGGCCATGGTCCGCGAGGGCCTGCGCAACGTGGCCGCCGGGGCCAACCCGACCGGCCTCAAGCGGGGCATCGACGCGGCGGCCGCCAAGGTCTCCGAGGCGCTGCTCGGCCGGGCCGTCGAGGTGGCCGACAAGGAGTCGATCGCGCACGTCGCGACGATCTCCGCGCAGGACGCCACCATCGGCGAGCTGATCGCCGAGGCGATGGAGCGGGTCGGCCGCGACGGTGTCATCACCGTCGAGGAGGGCTCCGCCCTCACCACCGAGCTGGAGGTGACCGAGGGTCTCCAGTTCGACAAGGGCTTCATCTCGCCGAACTTCGTCACCGACGTGGAGGGGCAGGAGGCGGTCCTCGAGGACCCGTACATCCTGATCACCACGCAGAAGATCTCGGCGATCGAGGAGCTGCTGCCGCTGCTGGAGAAGGTCCTCCAGAACAACAAGCCGCTGCTCATCATCGCCGAGGACGTCGAGGGCCAGGCCCTGTCCACGCTGGTGGTCAACGCGATCCGCAAGACCATCAAGGTCTGCGCCGTGAAGGCCCCCGGCTTCGGCGACCGCCGCAAGGCGATGCTCCAGGACATGGCGATCCTGACCGGCGCCGAGCTGGTCGCCCCGGAGCTGGGCTACAAGCTCGACCAGGTCGGCCTGGAGGTGCTCGGCACCGCCCGCCGCGTCGTGGTCGACAAGGAGAACACCACGGTCGTCGACGGTGGTGGCCAGGCCGCCGAGGTCGCCGACCGGGTCGCCCAGATCCGCAAGGAGATCGAGGCCTCGGACTCCGAGTGGGACCGGGAGAAGCTGGCCGAGCGGCTGGCGAAGCTCTCCGGCGGCATCGCGGTGATCAAGGCCGGCGCGGCCACCGAGGTCGAGATGAAGGAGCGCAAGCACCGCATCGAGGACGCGATCTCCGCGACCAAGGCCGCGGTCGAGGAGGGCACGGTCCCCGGCGGCGGCGCCGCCCTGGCCCAGATCCTGCCGGTGCTCGACGACGACCTGGGCTTCACCGGTGACGAGAAGGTCGGCGTCTCGATCGTGCGCAAGTCGCTGGTCGAGCCGCTGCGCTGGATCGCCCAGAACGCCGGCCACGACGGCTACGTGGTGGTGCAGAAGGTCGCCGGCCAGGAGTGGGGCAACGGCCTCAACGCCGCCAACGGCGAGTACGTCGACCTGGTCAGGTCCGGCATCCTCGACCCGGTGAAGGTGACCCGCAACGCGGTCGCCAACGCCGCGTCGATCGCCGGCCTGCTGCTCACCACCGAGAGCCTCGTGGTGGAGAAGCCGGAGAAGGCCGAGCCGGCCGCCGCCGGCCACGGCCACGGGCACGGCCACCAGCACGGCCCGGGCTTCTGACCCCGCGCCGTACGGCCTGACGTCAGGGCACACCGCCACCCGGCGGTGTGCCCTGACCCGTATCTGCTTACGGAACCCTGACGAGGTTGGCGGTTGCCCGCACCGAGCGACGACACTGGTCGCCGTGAGCAGCATGTCGCGCGGCCGGGCCGCGCTGGCCGGGGTCACCGCCGCGGCCGTCGCGATCGGCGTCGCCGAACCGGTGGCCGTCCTCACCGGCCCCCGCTCCGCGCCGCTGATCGCGGTCGGTGGGCTGGTGGTCGACGCGGTGCCGGAGCCGATCAAGCAGTTCGCCATCGCGGTCTTCGGCACCTACGACAAGATCGCCCTGCTGGTCGGCACGGCGGTGCTGCTGGCCGCGATCGCCGCGCTGCTCGGCGTGCTGGCGGCCCGGCGGCTCCGGCTCGGCCTGGCCGGCATCGCCGCGTTCGCCGCCCTCGGGGTGGCCGCCGCGCTGACCCGGGCCGGCGCGGACGCCTTCGACGCGCTGCCCTCCCTGGTCGGCGGCGGCCTCGGGGCGCTCACGCTCTGGGCGTTCGTGGCGGGCCCGTTGCGCGAGGACGTCGGGCCGCCGACGGTGTCCCGGCTCGCGCCGCCCGCGCCGGCCGCGCCGCCCGCGCCGCCCGCGCCGCCCGCGCCCACGCCTACGCCGCCTCCGGTGGTCGCGGCGCTCGCGCCCGAGGAGCCTCCGGCCGGCTGGGAGCCGCTGGAGCCCGGTGACCACGAGTCGCGCCGTCGATTTCTGCGGGGCGTCGGCCTGCTGGCCGGCACGGCGGCGGTGGCCGGGCTCGGCGGGCACTGGTTGGCCGGGCGGCGGGGCGTCTCGGCGGCCCGGGAGGCGGTGCGGCTGCCCACGCCGGTGGCGCCCGCCCCGCCGGTGCCGGCCGGCGCGGACCTGGCGGTGAGCCGGCTCGCGCCCTTCGTCACCCCGAACCGGGAGTTCTACCGGATCGACACCGCCCTGGTGGTGCCGCAGGTGGACCCGGCGACCTGGCGGCTGCGCGTCCACGGCCGGGTCCGCAACCCGATCGAGCTGAGCTTCGACGACCTGCTCGCCCGGCCGATGGTCGAGCGGTACGTCACCCTGGCCTGCGTCTCCAACGAGGTGGGCGGGGACCTGATCGGCAACGCCCGCTGGCTCGGCGTGCCGATCCGGGAGTTGCTGGCCGAGGCGCAGCCGGAGGAGGGCGCGGACCAGGTGGTCGGCCGCTCGGTCGACGGCTGGACCTGCGGCACCCCCACGGCGGTGCTGCGGGACGGGCGGGACGCGTTGCTCGCGGTCGGCATGAACGGCGAGCCGCTGCCGGTCGAGCACGGCTTCCCGGTGCGGATGGTGGTGCCCGGCCTCTACGGCTACGTCTCGGCGTGCAAGTGGGTGACCGAGCTGGAGCTGACCAGCTTCGCCGACTACGACGCGTACTGGGTGCCGCGCGGGTGGTCGGCGCAGGGGCCGATCAAGACCCAGTCGCGGATCGACACGCCGCGCCCGCGCAACCGGCTCACCGCGGGCCCGGTCACGGTGGCCGGGGTGGCCTGGGCCCAGCACCGGGGCGTCCGCAGGGTCGAGGTACGCGTCGACGACGGCCCCTGGCAGGAGGCGACCCTGGCGACGACGGTTTCGGTGGACACCTGGGTGCAGTGGTCGTGGCGATGGAGCGCCACGCCCGGCGACCACACCCTCCAGGTCCGGGCCACCGACGCCGCCGGCGAGACCCAGCCGGAGCAGCGGCGCCCGGTCGCCCCGGACGGCGCCACCGGCTGGCACACCGTCCGGGTCACCGTCGGCTGACCCTCCCTGCCGCGGTCCGCCGACCGGGCCGGGCGGTGTGCAGCGGGGGCGGGTGACAGGGCAGCCGACGGTGAGGCGCGGGCGACTGCCGGGCGATCGTCGTCTGGCCGGCATGGTCCTCGTCGGAGACTAGGAACTTGATGTCGTGAATGACTCAGGCGTCAGGCGCGTCAGCGGTCAGGCGTAAGCGGTCAGGCGTCAGCGTCGGGCGTGGTGCGTGGGGCGTCAGGCGTCAGCGTCGGGCGCCGGCCGTCGGGCGTCAGGCGTCAGCGTCGGGCGTCAGCGGTCAGGTGTCAGCGTCGGGCGTCAGCGCTCGGGCGTCAGGCGTCAGCGTCGGGCGTCGGGCGTCGGGCGTCAGCGTCGGGCGTCAGCGGTCAGGTGTCAGCGTCGGGCGTCAGCGGTCAGGGGTCAGGCGGCGGCGAGTCACCTACGTCATCAAGTTCGTAGTCGCCGCCAGGTCCCTCCCGGGCCGGCGACGGGACCGCGGACGACGCCGGCCGGACGGCTCCGCGCGGAACGTGGCCGCCGGACTCGACGATCTTCAGTCCGGCGGGCAGCGCGACGCCGCGCCCCCAGGAGGAGCGCGGCGTCGTTGGTGGTCGGTGCGGAACGATCAGGCGATCTTGCGCTGGTCCGGGACGGCGGACTTGTGCGGCCGGCCCAGGCGGGCCTCCAGCCGGGCGATGTCGACCCGGGTCTGCCGGCGGTCGGCCAGGTCCTCCCAGCCGAGGGCGAGCAGCCGCAGCCGCTCCGACTCGCTGAAGCCGCCCCACACGCCGTAGGGCTCGCGGACCGAGAGGGCGTGCGCGGCGCACTCGGCGCGCACCGGGCAGGTGCGGCAGACGGCCTTCGCGCCGGACTCGCGGCGCAGCCGCGACGAGCCGCGCTCGCCGTCGGGGTGGAAGAACTGTGCGCTGTCCCGTCCCCGGCAGGCACCGAGCCGCTGCCAGTCCCAGAGGTCGACAATGGGTCCGGGCAGCCTGCGTACGTTCGACATCAGCACCCCTCCTCCCGCGCGGCACCGCGGAGAATCTTCGTGGCCAGCTCCTACCGGGGCGGTGGTCCGCGCGGGACACCGTTTCCGGAGTGACCCCTCGGTACCCGGGCTTTCCCGCGCTCACACATCTGTGATCGAAAACCTCGGACAGTCGGTGGCATATGCCCCATCTGCCGGAAAAGTTCGGATGATTGCCCGGAACCTCCTCCCGAGCCCAGCCCGCCGTGGTCTGCTCTGAGGCGGAGAGGAGACCACTGTGCGTAGCGTTCTCGTGTGCGTTCGGACACCACTCGCGGCCCAGCATCTGACCTCCGCGGCGGCGCGGCTCGGGCTGTCCGGCGTGCTCCGGACGGCCGTCTCCGATCCCGAGGTGATGCTGCGGCTCGCCGAGCGCCCGGTCGACGTGGTGCTCGCCGACACCGCCCTCACGCGGCCGGACAGCGCCGGCTTCGTCCGCCGGGTGCTCGCCCGCGCCCCGCAGGCCGCGGTGCTGCTGCTCGGCGCCGAGGAGTCGGAGGCGGCCGCGGCCACCATCAGCGCCGGGGCGCGGGGCCTGATCCAGAACGCCGACCACGACCTGACCAGCGCGGTCGCCAAGGCGCTGCTGCTGCTCTCCGCCCCCGGCCGCACCAACCGGCACCGGGTCACCGACCCGGCCCGGGACGCCGCGGCGGTCGGCGGGCCGACCCGGTCGACCGCGCCGGGGCGTACCCCGGCCGGGCCGGCGTGGCCGGCGGGCCCGGCGGGCCAGGCGGAGGGTCCCGGCGGGGGGCCCACGGTGGTGCCGGTGCAGCGCGGCGAGGACCCCGCCGACCCGGCGGCCGGCGAGGCCGAGGCGGCGTCGGCGGGCGGCCCGCAGCGCCCGGCGCGCACCCCGCGCAGCGCGATCGGCCTCACGGAGCGTGAGCTTCAGGTGCTGCTCGGCATGGCCGAGGGGAAGAGCAACGCGGAGATCGGGCGGGAGCTGTTCGTCTCGGAGGACACCGTCAAGACGCACGCCCGCCGGCTGTTCCGCAAGCTCGGCGCGCGCGACCGGGCGCACGCCGTGGCCGCCGGCTTCCGCGCCGGCCTGGTCGCCTGAGCCGGCCGGTCAGTCCTCGGCGGAGTCGTCGGTGCCCTCGGTCAGGGTGTCGTGCACGCCGTCCGCGTAGCCGCGGGCGTAGTCCCAGCTGACGTAGTGGTCCGGGTCGGGGTCGTAGGCCGGCTCGTGCACCCGGGGCCGCCCCGAGTTGAGCAGGTGGCGCAGGTTGCCGCGGAGCAGGTCCCAGTCGAAGTAGTGCGGCTCGCGGCAGTCCTCGCACTCGATGACCAGGCCGCGGACCCCGATCGGCTGGAGCAGGGCCTGGTAGATCTCCAGGTCGGCGAGATCCTCCAGGACGTCCTGCCGCTCGACCTCCGTCAGCGGGTCGAGCGGGTCGGCCTCGCGCGGATCGTGCAGGCCGGCAGCCGGATCGGCCGGGTCGCCGTTGAACGGGTCGATGGGCTCGTCGTGCACCCCCTCACCGTAGTCCCCGACCCGCCGGAAAGTCCGCCCCCGGGACTCCCTGTGGCGCCGCCTACCCTGGCCCGCCGCTGCCGGGAGCGGAGCAGCTCAATGGGTACGATGAAGCGACGCGCCGTCACCCCGGCGTGCGCCGGTGCCCGCGCGCGCCGCCTCGCTGCAGCCCGTCCGACCAGCTCAGGGGAGCAATCGTGGAGAATTCGCCCAGCACCGAGATCCCGGCCGGCCGCGACGGCGGTGAGCTGGGCGGTCACCTGCCCGAGCTGCCCGCCGGCTCGGCCCGGGTGGTGCCGCTCGGGCTGACCTTCGACGACGTGCTCCTCCAGCCGGGCGAGTCGGACGTGGTGCCCAGCCGGGTCAACACCCGCACCATGCTCACCCGCCGTATCGAGCTGAACGTCCCGCTGCTGTCCAGCGCCATGGACACCGTCACCGAGGCGCGGATGGCGATCGCCATGGCCCGCCAGGGCGGCATCGGCGTGCTGCACCGCAACCTCTCCGTGGAGGACCAGGCGCTCCAGGTCGACCTGGTCAAGCGCTCCGAGTCCGGCATGATCACCAACCCGGTGACCGCCAGCCCCGACGACACCCTCCGCGAGGTCGACGCCCTCTGTGGCCGCTACCGCATCTCCGGCGTGCCGGTGGTCGACGGGCAGGGCGAGCTGGTCGGCATCGTGACCAACCGCGACATGCGCTTCGTCTCGGACCCGGCCACGCCGGTCCGCGACATCATGACCCGCACCCCGCTGATCACCGCCTCGGTCGGGGTGAGCAAGGACGAGGCCCTCGACCTGCTGCGCCGCCACAAGGTCGAGAAGCTGCCGATCGTCGACGAGACCGGCAAGCTGCGCGGGCTGATCACGGTCAAGGACTTCACCAAGAGCGAGCAGTACCCCAACGCCACCAAGGACGAGGCCGGCCGGCTCCGGGTCGCCGCCGCGGTGGGCGTGGGCGAGGACGCGTACAAGCGGGCCCGCACCCTGGTCGACGCCGGGGTGGACGTGCTCATCGTGGACACCGCGCACGGCCACCAGCGGGCCGTGCTGGAGATGGTCGCCCGGCTCAAGAAGGACGTCGCCATCGACATCGTGGGCGGCAACATCGCCACCTACGCCGGCGCCAAGGCGCTCGTCGACGCGGGCGCCGACGGCATCAAGGTGGGCGTCGGCCCGGGCGCCATCTGCACCACCCGGATCGTGGCCGGGGTGGGCGTACCGCAGATCACCGCGATCATGGAGGCGTCCCGGGCGGCCCGCCCGGCCGGCGTCCCGGTGATCGGCGACGGTGGCATCCAATACTCGGGCGACATCGCCAAGGCCCTGGTGGCCGGCGCGGACACCGTGATGCTCGGCAGCCTGCTGGCCGGCTGCGAGGAGAGCCCGGGCGAGCTGATCTTCATCAACGGCAAGCAGTACAAGGCGTACCGGGGGATGGGCTCGCTCGGCGCGATGCAGTCGCGCGGCCAGGGCAAGTCCTACTCCAAGGACCGCTACTTCCAGCAGGACGTGCTCGCCGAGGACAAGCTGGTCCCCGAGGGCGTCGAGGGCCAGGTGCCCTACCGGGGCCCGCTCGCCCAGGTCGCCCACCAGCTCACCGGCGGGCTCCGCGCCGCCATGGGGTACGTCGGCGCCGAGAGCATCCCCGAGCTGCACCGGCGCGGCCAGCTCATCCGGATCACCGCGGCCGGCCTCAAGGAGAGCCACCCGCACGACATCCAGATGACCGTCGAGGCGCCCAACTACCACTCCCGCTGACCCACCACCCCCAACCACCTGGAGTCCCCCATGCGTGACGTGGTCGAGATCGGGCTGGGCAAGACCGCGCAGCGCGGCTACCACCTGGATGACATCGCCATCGTGCCGAGCCGCCGCACCCGGGACGTCGACGACGTCTCCACCGCGTGGCAGCTCGACGCCTACCAGTTCGGCATCCCCTGCGTCGGGCATCCCTCCGACGCGACCATGAGCCCGTCCTCGGCGGTGCGGCTCGGCCAGCTCGGCGGCCTCGGCGTGCTCAACGTCGAGGGGCTCTGGACCCGCTACGAGAACCCGGCCAAGGTGCTGGAGGAGCTGGCCGGCCTGGGCGAGGACGCCCGGGCCACCAAGCGGCTCCAGGAGGTCTACGCGGAGCCGATCCGCCCCGACCTGATCGCCGAGCGGGTCCGCGAGCTGCGGGCCGGCGGCGGCACGGTGGCCGTCCGGGTCTCCCCGCAGCACACCCTGGCGCTCGCCCCGGTGATCCTCGACGCCGGCGTGGACATCCTGGTCATCCAGGGCACCATCGTCTCAGCCGAGCACGTCTCCACCACCGACGAGCCGCTGAACCTCAAGGAGTTCATCGCCGACCTCGACCTGCCGGTCATCGTCGGCGGCTGCACCGACTACAAGACCGCGCTGCACCTGATGCGCACCGGCGCGGCCGGCGTGATCGTCGGCATCGGCGGCGACGACTGGTCCACCACCGAGTCGGTGCTCGGCATCCGGGTGCCGATGGCCACCGCCATCGCCGACGCCGCCGCGGCCCGCCGCGACTACCTGGACGAGACCGGCGGCCGGTACGTGCACCTGATCGCCGACGGCGACATGCAGACCTCCGGCGACATCGCCAAGGCGCTCGGCTGCGGGGCGGACGCCGTGATGCTCGGCGAGCCGCTGTCGCTCTGCGAGGAGGCCCCGGCCGGCGGCGCCTGGTGGCACTCGGCCGCCAGCCACCCGTCGCTGCCCCGCGGCGCGTTCGAGGTGGCCGGCGAGCCGCTCGGCTCGATGGAGAAGCTGCTCTTCGGCCCGGCCGACGAGCCGGACGGCCAGCTCAACCTCTTCGGCGGGCTGCGCCGCGCGATGGCCAAGTGCGGCTACCGCGACCTCAAGGAGTTCCAGAAGGTCGGCCTGGTCCTCGACCGCTGACGGGATGAGCGACCGACGGCGCGGGTGCGGATTCCGGTCCCACCCGCGCCGTCGCGCGTCTAGGCTCGGCGGATGACGCGCGGCCGACGGTGGTGCGCGGCGGTGCTCGCCGTCGCGCTGCTGACCGGGGGCTGTACCGGGGACGACGACGGGCGGTTCCGGCCGGGCGCCGCCGACGTGGGGGATCCGTACGTGCCGGGAGCCGGCAACGGCGGCTACGACGTCGGGCACTACGCGCTGAAGGTCCGCTACGACCCGGCCGACGACCGGCTCACCGGCGAGGCCGTCCTGACCGCCACCGCCACCAGGGCGCTGTCCCGGTTCCAGCTCGACCTGGCCGGCCTGACCGTCGACCGGGTACGCGTCGACGGCGCCCCGGCGAAGCACCGGCGCGACGGCGCGGAGCTGGTCGTCACCCCGGCGCGCGGCCTGCCGGCCGGGCAGCGGTTCAGCGTCGACGTGACCTACGGCGGAGTGCCCGAGCCGCTGCCCAGCACGGAGCTGGGCGACGGCGGCTTCCGGGCCACCGGGGACGGGGCGATCGCGCTGGGCCAGCCGGAGTCGGCGAGCACCTGGTACCCGGTCAACGACCACCCCTCCGACAAGGCCACCTACGACATCGAGGTGACCGTCCCGGACGGGCTCGCCGCGCTGAGCAACGGGGTGCCGAGGGGGACGGAGAGCACGGGCGGCTGGACCACCTGGCGCTGGTCCGAGGGCGCCCCGATGGCCAGCTACCTGTCCACCCTGGTGATCGGCGACTACCGGGTCCGGACCGGCACCCATGCCGGGAAGCCGATCGTCACGGCCGTCGCCGCCGGACTGCCCGCGGACGGGCCGGCCGTCGCCTCGGTGGCCCGCACCGGTGAGATCGCCGATTTCCTGGCCGGCCGCTTCGGGCCGTACCCGTTCGACGCGTACGGCGGGATCGTGGTGGCCGACGACCGGATCCGGTACGCACTGGAGACCCAGTCCCGGCCGGTCTACGGGCCCGGCTTCTTCCGGGGCGCCGGGCCGAACACCGAGGTGGTCGCGCACGAGCTGGCCCACCAGTGGTTCGGCGACAGCGTCTCGGTGGCCCGGTGGAGCGACCTCTGGCTCAACGAGGGCTTCGCCACGTACGCGGAATGGCTCTGGGCGGAGCACGACGGCCGGCGCACCGTCGAGCGGGCGTTCACCGACCGGTACGCGGTCACCGACTGGAGCAAGCCCTCGGTGGACCCGGGCCGCGCCGCGATGTTCGGCGACGCCGTCTACCAGCGCGGCGCGCTGGCCGTGCACGCGCTGCGCCGCGCGGTCGGCGATGAGACCTTCTTCCGCATCCTGCGCCGCTGGCTGGCCGAGCGGCGGGACGGCACCGCCACCACCGGGGACTTCGTCGGGTACGCCGAGAGGACGGCCGGGAAGCCGCTGCGCCCGCTCTTCGACGCCTGGCTGGTCGGGGCGACCGCGCCGGCCCTGCCGTGACGCGGACGTGATCGGCGCCGGTTAGGCTGCCGCGGGCGGAGCGGCCCCGGGCAGGGCCGCCACGGTTCTGGTCCGGGAGGGATCGAGGCGATGGCGCGGCGCGGCGGACGACGACGGATCGGCGTGCTGGCCTGCGGAGCGCTGCTGCTCGCCGGCTGCGGTGCCGCCGAGCCGGACCGGGCGACGCCGGCGCTCACCGCGCCCAGCCCGACGGCCGGGCGCAGCTTCGCGCCCGGGGCGCCCGGCGCCGGCGACCCCTACTTCCCGAGCTACGGCAACGGCGGTTACGACGTCGCCCACTACACGGTCAAGGTGCGCTACGACCCGGCGACCGACCGGCTCACCGGCACCACCACGCTGCGGGCCACGGCGACGGCCAACCTGTCGGCGTTCAACCTGGACCTCGCGGGGCTGACGGTGCGGTCGGTCACCGTGGACGGGGCGAAGGCCGCCCATACCCGCGCCGGCGACGAGCTGGTCGTCACCCCGGCCACCGGCCTCACCTCCGGCAACGGCTTCGTCGCCGAGATCCGGTACGACGGCCGGCCGGCCGCGCTGGACAACGACGTGCTGGGCGAGGCCGGCTGGCTGCACACCACCGACGGGGCGATCGCACTCGGCCAGCCGGAGTCGGCGAGCACCTGGTACCCGGTCAACGACCACCCCTCCGACAAGGCCACCTACGACCTCGAGATCACCGTGCCGAAGGGGCTCACGGCGGTCAGCAACGGGGCCCCGAAGGGGCGGAGCACCACGGGCGACTGGACCACCTGGCGCTGGTCCGAGGACGCCCCGATGGCCAGCTACCTGACCACGGTGGCGATCGGGAAGTTCCGGGTCACCACCGGCGAGCACAAGGGACGGCCGGTGTACAGCGCGGTCACCACCCAGGTCGCCGAGGGCGCGCCGGACCGGTCGATCGCGCGGACCATCGAGGTGGCCGACTACCTGGAGAGCATCTTCGGGCCGTACCCGTTCGACGCGTACGGCGGGGTGGTGGTCGCCGACGACCGGATCCGCTACGCGCTGGAGACGCAGAGCCGGCCGGTCTACTCGGCCGGGTTCTTCCGGCAGGGCGACAACACCGGCGTGATCGCGCACGAGCTGGCCCACCAGTGGTACGGCGACAGCGTCTCGCTCCAGCGCTGGCAGGACATCTGGCTCAACGAGGGGCTGGCCACCTACGCCGAGTGGCTCTGGGCCGAGCACGACGGGGAGTCCACCGTCCAGCACACGTTCGAGCAGAAGTACGCCACCACGTCGAGCCAGGTCTGGCGTATCCCGCCGGGCAAGCCGGGGGTGGAGAACCTGTTCGGCCGGTCGGTCTACGAGCGGGGCGGGATGACCGTGCACGCGCTGCGGGTGGCGGTCGGCGACAGCGCCTTCTTCAGCATCCTGCGCACCTGGGCGGCGGAGAACAAGAACGGCAACGCCACCACCGACGAGTTCGTGGCGCTCGCCGAGCGGGTCTCCGGCAAGAAGCTCGACAAGCTCTTCGACGCCTGGCTCTACGGCACCGACCGCCCGGCGGAGCCGAAGCCGCTCTGACTCAGTTCCGCACCCGCAGCGACGGGTGCGCGGCCAGGTACGCGTCGGCGCTGCCGCCGCGCAGCGCGGCGAGGAACTGGCGGCCCACCGGGCGCAACTGCTCGCCCCGGTAGGAACTGCCGCTGCCCACCCCGTCGCCGGGGAGGCCGACCAGGACGAACTTCTCCGCCGGCAGGCCACCCAGGGCGTACGCGAAGTCGATCAGCCGGCGGCCGCCGCCGACGTACACCAGGGTTCTGCCGAGGGCGGCGACCACCTGCTCGACCCGGTCCGGGTCCCGGGCCAGCCCCTGGTCGAGGATCTTCCGGGCCAGTGCCCGGATCAGCTGCTGCTGGTGCCGCTGCCGGGTGTAGTCGCCGCCGGCCGTGTAGCGCTGGCGGGCGTAGTCGAGCGCCTGCCAGCCGGTCAGGTGCCGGTTGCCCGGCTGGTAGACCATCTGCGGCCCGGTGTAGGTGCTGCCGGACCGGTCCCGGTACCGCCCGTCCGGCCGGCGGTGGATCGAGGCGACCCGCTGGTCGACGTAGAGGTCCACGCCGCCGAGGGTGTCCACGAGCTTGTCGAAGCCGCCGAAGGTGATCACCGCGCCGGCGTCGATGCGCAGCCCGGTGTACCGGCTGACCGTGCTGCGCAGCAGCTCGTACCCCTGGGCGGTGCTCGGGTGCTTCTTGTCGCCGGGGACCCGGCTGCCGTAGCTCATCGCGTGGGTGAGCTTGGTCCGGCCGCCCGGGTAGCCGGCCTTCGGGTAGGCGGGGATGTCGACCACCAGGTCGCGGGGGAGCGAGAAGAGGTACGCGCGACCCAGCCCGGCCGGGACGTGCAGCACCAGCACGGAGTCGGCGTGCGGCTCCCAGCCCGGCACGCTGACCCGGGTGTCCACCCCGACCAGCAGCAGGTTGAGCGGCCCCTTCAGGTCGGCGCCGGGCGGCGGGGTGGGGCTGGCCGTCACCGGGGCCGGGGTCGGGGTGGTCGGCGCGGCGGACGGGCTCGGCGTGGCCGAGCCGGCGACCGGGCCGGGCGACGGGCGGGAGACCAGCCGCGTGGTCACCACCGCGCCGGCGGCGACCAGCACCACGGCCACCAGCGCGGCCAGCCCCAGCAGCCACCGTCGTCGCATCATCGTGGTCTCCTTCCCCCGTGTTCCACTCGACGCGCGACGGCGGGCCGTCGGTTGCCCGGGCGGGATTCCCGGTTGATCGAGCGCTCTGCATGATCTGCGAAAAACTCTTGCTGGCGCTATAGCTACCCGTCGGTAATGATGCGTCCATGCGGTACGACGTGGTCGTCATCGGGTCCGGCTTCGGCGGCAGCGTCACGGCGTTGCGGCTGGCCGAGAAGGGTTACACCGTCGGGGTCCTGGAGGCCGGCCGGCGCTTCGCCGACGACGAGTTCCCCAAGACCTCCTGGCGGGCCCGGCGCTTCCTGTGGGCCCCGAGGCTCGGCTGCTACGGCCTCCAGCGGATCACCCTGCTCCGCTCGGCCGACCGGAAGACCGGCGGCGGGGTGCTGGTGCTCGCCGGCGCCGGGGTGGGCGGCGGCTCGCTGGTCTACGCGAACACGCTCTACGAACCGCTGGACGCGTTCTACGCCGACCCGCAGTGGCGGGACATCACCGACTGGCGCGACGAGCTGGCCCGCCACTACGACCAGGCGAAGCGGATGCTCGGCGTCACCACGTACCCGATCGTCACCGGGGCGGACCGGGCCATGCGGGCGGTCGCCGAGCGGATGGGGGTGGGGCACACCTTCCACTCGACGCCTGTCGGCGTGCACATCGGCCGCCCGGGCGAGCGGGTGCCCGACCCGTACTTCGGCGGGGTCGGGCCGGACCGGACGGGGTGCAGCCACTGCGGCTCGTGCATGACCGGCTGCCGGCACGGCGCGAAGAACACCCTGGTCAAGAACTACCTCTGGCTGGCCGAGCGGCTCGGCGCGCAGGTCCACCCGCTGACCACGGTGACCGCGGTGCGTCCCGCCGCCGACGGCGGCTACGAGGTGCACACCGAGCGCACCGGCGCCTGGGTGCGCAGGCGCCGCCAGGTGATCCACGCCGACCAGGTGGTCTTCGCGGCCGGCGCGCTGGGCACCCAGCGGCTGCTGCACGAGATGAAGGCGACCGGCGCGCTGCCCCACCTGTCGCCCCGGCTCGGCGAGCTGACCCGCACCAACTCCGAGGCCATCCTCGGCGCCTCGGTCGGGTCCGGCCAGGCCCGGCGGCGCGAACTCGACTTCACCGAGGGGGTGGCGATCACCAGCTCGTTCCACCCCGACCCGCAGACCCACATCGAGCCGGTCCGCTACGGCAAGGGCTCCAACGCCATGGGGCTGCTCCAGTCGCTGCTGGTCGACGGCGGCCCGCACCGGATCCGGCGCTGGCTGGGCAGCATCGTCCGGCAGCCCGCGCTGGCTGCCCGGATGCTCTCGGTGCGCGGCTGGTCCGAGCGCACCGTGATCGCCCTGGTCATGCAGTCGGTCGACAACTCACTGACCACCCGCTACCGGCGCGGCCGGTTCGGCCGCCGGCTGGTCTCCGGGCCCGGGCACGGCGCACCCAACCCGACCTGGATCCCGGCCGGCAACGACGCGGTCCGGCTGCTCGCCGAGGAGATCGACGGCACGCCCGGCGGGGCGGTCACCGAGCCGTTCAACATCCCCATGACCGCGCACATCCTGGGCGGCGCGGTGATCGGCGACGGCCCGGAGCGCGGGGTGATCGACCCGTACCACCGGGTGCACGGCCACCCGGGGCTGCACGTGGTGGACGGCGCGGCGGTCTCGGCCAACCTCGGCGTGAACCCGTCGCTGACGATCACCGCGCAGGCCGAGCGGGCCATGGCGTTCTGGCCCAACCGGGGGGAGGAGGACCCCCGGCCGCCGCTCGGCGCGCCCTACCGCCGGCTCGCCCCGGTGGCGCCGAAGCAGCCCGCCGTCCCCGCCCACGCCCCCGCCGCCCTGCGGCCCTGAGCGGCGCGGCGAACGACACACCGGGGCGTGGCCCGCGCCGGGGGTGACTGTCGGTAGGGTTGCTGCACATGAGCACGCCTCGCCCCGTCCTCGTGGTGGACTTCGGAGCCCAGTACGCCCAGCTCATCGCGCGCCGCGTCCGCGAGGCGAAGGTCTACTCGGAGATCGTCCCGCATTCCATGCCGGTGTCCGAGATGCTGGCGAAGAACCCGGCCGCGATCATCCTGTCCGGCGGCCCGTCCAGCGTCTACGCGCCGGACGCCCCGCAGATCGACGCCGGGATGTTCGACGCCGGGGTCCCGGTCTTCGGCATCTGCTACGGCTTCCAGGCCATGGCGCAGGCGCTCGGCGGCACCGTCGCGAAGACCGGCAACCGCGAGTACGGCGGCACCCCGCTGCACGCCCGCCCGGAGGCCGGCGTGCTGCTCCGCGACCTCCCCGACGACCTGCCGGTCTGGATGAGCCACGGCGACTGCGTGACCGAGGCGCCGGCCGGCTTCGCGGTCACCGCCGAGTCGGCGGGCGCGCCGGTCGCCGCCTTCGAGGACCTGACCGGCCGGCGGGCCGGGGTGCAGTTCCACCCCGAGGTCGGGCACACCGCGCACGGGCAGGAGATGCTCACCCGCTTCCTCCACGACATCGCCGGCATCGAGCCGACCTGGACGCCCGAGAACATCATCGACGAGCAGGTCGCCCGGATCCGGGAGCAGATCGGCGACAAGGAGGTCATCTGCGGCCTCAGCGGCGGCGTCGACTCGGCGGTCGCCGCGGCGCTGGTGCACAAGGCCGTCGGCGACCAGCTCACCTGCGTCTTCGTCGACCACGGCCTGCTCCGTGCCGGCGAGGCCGAGCAGGTGGAGAAGGACTACGTCGCCGCGACCGGCATCAAGCTCAAGGTGGTCGACGCCCGCGAGCGGTTCCTCGGCGCGCTGGCCGGGGTGACCGACCCCGAGGAGAAGCGCAAGATCATCGGCCGCGAGTTCATCCGGGTCTTCGAGGCCGCCGCCCGGGAGATCGCCTCGCACGGCGACGTCGAGTTCCTGGTGCAGGGCACCCTCTACCCGGACGTGGTGGAGTCCGGCGGCGGCACCGGCACCGCCAACATCAAGAGCCACCACAACGTCGGCGGGCTGCCCGAGGACCTGAAGTTCGCCCTGGTCGAGCCGCTGCGCACGCTGTTCAAGGACGAGGTCCGCACGCTCGGCCTGGAACTGGGGCTGCCCGAGGCGATGGTCTGGCGGCACCCGTTCCCCGGGCCGGGCCTGGCCATCCGGATCATCGGCGCGGTCGACGAGGAGCGCCTCGCCGTGCTCCGCAAGGCCGACCTGATCGCCCGGCAGGAGCTCACCGCCGCCGGCCTCGACCGGGGGGTCTGGCAGTTCCCGGTGGTGCTCCTGGCCGACGTGCGCAGCGTCGGCGTGCAGGGCGACGGGCGCAGCTACGGGCATCCCGTGGTGCTGCGCCCGGTCTCCAGCGAGGACGCGATGACCGCCGACTGGTCCCGGCTGCCCTACGAGGTGGTGGCCCGGATCTCCACCCGGATCACCAACGAGGTCGCCGAGGTCAACCGGGTGGTCCTGGACGTGACCAGCAAGCCGCCGGGCACCATCGAGTGGGAGTGACGCCGGGTCAGGCCGCCGGCGGCGTCGGCGGCTGAGGCGCCGGCCGGGGCGCCGGCTCCGGCGTGGCCGGCGCCGTCGGCGGGACCGGCGGCCAGCCGGGCGCGGTGCCCGGGGGATGCGGCCAGGCGGGCGCGCCCGCCGGCTCCTCGGGCATCAGGAACCACATGATCGGGTACGCCAGCGCGGCGAGCCCGCCGGTCAGCAGGGTGGCTACCGCGAAGCCCACCCGCACGAGGGTGGGGTCGACGGCGAAGTAGCGGCCGAGGCCGCTGGCCACGCCGGCCACCATGCGGTCGGTGACCGGCCTGCGGAGCTGCTTGTACGGGGCCTGGGAGGGGTTCGTCGAGGTCATGTCTCCACGGTCCCGCGCGGGCCGGCGGGCGACCTCGGTGACCGCCCGGACTCCTACCCTGACGCACCCCTGAGGCGCCAGCCAAGAGTCAGGAATCTGACTCTTTTCGATGCCGGTAACGGCATCCGGGGAGAATTTCCTCCCGTGACCACCTTGCTGGAGCCGCTCCGCAGGATCGCGGCATACGCAGTTTGTGCTGATTCAGACGGCCGAGTGTTGCTGGTCCGCGCATCGGAGCGCTCCGGCACCCCCGGCACGTGGTCGCTGCCCGGCGGGGCGGTGGACCACGGTGAGGACCCCAAGCACACCGTCGTCCGCGAGACCGCCGCGGAGACCGGGCTCTCGGTGGCGGTGGCCGCCCTCCGGGACGTCCTCGCCGACATGCGGGCGCTGCCCGAGCGGGGCATCACGATCCACACCGACCGGCTGCTCTACACGGTCTCCGTGCGGGGCGGGACGCTCGCCGACCGGGTCGACCGCCCCACCGACCTGGCCCGCTGGTTCACCCTCGACGAGGCCCGGGAGCTGCCGCTGCGCTCGTTCGCCGCGCGCGCCCTGGGTCTGCCCACGGCCACCGGCGACATCGTGCCGGAGGAGGCTCCCGAGTTCCCCTCGTTCTACGCCGTCCCCGGCCCGGACGGGCTGCACCGGGCGCAGCGCTTCGCCGCGTACGCCGTGGTGACCGACCCGGAGGAGCGGGTGCTGCTCACGCGGGTCTCCGACGGCTACCCGGGCGCCGGCTGCTGGCACCTGCCCGGCGGCGGCACCGACTACGGCGAGCAGCCGGGCGCGGCGCTGATCCGGGAGCTGGTCGAGGAGACCGGGCAGACCGGCCGCCTGGTCGAGCTGCTCGGGGTGGCCAGCCACCGGGACGCCGCCTCGCTCGGCCCGGAGGGCTACCCGATCGACTGGCACGGCGTACGCGCCTTCTACCGGGTGGTCGTCGACCAGCCCGCCCCGCCCACGGTGGCCGACGTCGGCGGCTCCACCTGCGAGGCCCGCTGGTTCCGCCGCGAGGAGCTGGGCGCTCTCCCGACCGACCGCCTCACCGAGGTGACGGCCGAAGCGGTCCACGCCGCCCACCTGCTCTGACCCACCCCACCCACCCACCCCACCCGCGCCTCCGCCCGCCTCCCGCGCCCGCCTCCCGCCGTTGATCATGAGGTTGACGGTGTGAAATGTCCGTCCCGGTGCCGCTAACCTCATGATCGACGGAGTCGACGGGGTGGGAGTGGGTGCGGGTGGAGGAGCGGCGGCGGGTCGGGGCGTACGGGGAGCTGCGGGACGGGGGCGGGCGGGTGCTCCTGGCGCGCGGGTCGGACACGTGTCCCTATCCGGGGGTGTGGCGGCTGCCGGGGGGTGGGATCGAGCACGCCGAGCATCCGGCCCGGGCCGTCGAGCGCGAGTTCGCCGAGGAGACCGGGCTGGTCGTCGCGGCGGGCGCGATCCGGGCCGCGGTCGCCGACGTGGCCGTCTTCCCGCCCGACCGGGTCGCCGTGCACACCGACCGGTTGGTCTTCGAGGTCGAGGCGCGTGGCGGTGAACTCCGGCCCGCGCCGGCCAGCGGCAGCGACGAGCTGGGCTGGTTCACCCCGGACGAGGCGGCGGCCGTGCCGCTGATGCCGTTCACCGCCGAGCTGCTCGGCCTGCCGGTGTCGCCCCTGCCGGCGGACCTGCCCCGGGCGCTGCCGCCCGGGCCGGCCGCCCCGCCCACCGACCGGCGGCAGCGCTTCGCCGCGTACGGGCTGGTCACCGACCCGGCCGGGCGCGTGCTGCTCACCATGATCGCCGACGGCTACCCGGGCGCCGGGAAGTGGCACCTGCCGGGCGGCGGCACCGACCACGGCGAGCAGCCCGCCGCCGGGCTGCTCCGCGAACTGGTCGAGGAGGCCGGCCAGCTCGGCCGGGTGGTCGACCTGCTGGCCGTGGACAACCTGCACAACCCGGCCGCGCTCGGCCCGGAAGGTCGGCCGCTGGACTGGCACGGCGTGCGGGTGATCTACGACGTCCGGGTGGACGTCCCGACCGACGCGGTGGTGACCGAACTCGCGGGCGGCTCGACCGCGCGGGCGGCCTGGTTCGAGCCGGAGCAGGTCAGCGGCCTGCGGATGACCGACGTGGCGGCCCGGGCAACCGGACATCGGGGGAGCTGACGCCCGCTCACCGAGCCGGCGTGGGCCGCCTCCGGTACAGTCGGTAGTTGGGATTGGCCGACGAAAACGGGCGATGAGGCCCGAGATGGGAATAAGTGAGCGGTTCGCGCGGTTAAGAGAGTTATAAGTACCGCCGGCAGCTATCGCCAACCCCCTATCCCCTGTGCAATGGTGTACTCCGCAAATGGGCTGCCGGGCCCGAAAGGTCCGGCACGAGACAGCCGGACACCCGCCCGCGTGGCGGTCACTCGATCCGGTGATGGAGGAAACGTGCCGAGAGCCCCATGGCGCCGGCGTCGTACGACTGACAGTCCGCGCCCCGCAGGGCGTCGCTGGGCGGGCCGGCTGCGCCGCAGCAGCACGTTCGCCCGCCAGGTGCTGCTGGTCCGGGTGGGCCGCCGGGACGGCGCCGCCGTCACCGGGACCGACCTGGTCACCCCCGACCACCGCTGGTCCGACCGTCAGCGTCTCCGCTACGGCCGGTACGACGCCCAGGTCGAGGCCGTGATGCCGGTCAGCCCGGCGCTCGCCCCGGCCACGCCGGTCGACGAGACGCCGGCGATGTCGATCCCGCTGCTGCCGGGCGAGCGCACCGCCGCCCGCCGGGCGAAGTTCGCCCTGGTCAACGCCTGCACCCTGAGCAGCCTCATGCTCGGCATGCTGGCGATCTTCCTGGCCATGCAGGGCGAGGTCCGGGTCGCGGCGCTCTGCCTGATCGCCTGCGTCGCGTTCGACGGCCTCGACGGGGCGCTGGCCCGCAAGCTCAACGTGGCCAGCCCGTTCGGCGCGCAGATGGACTCGCTGGCCGACATGTGCTCGTTCGGCCTCGCCGCCCCGGTCGTGGTCTACGCCTCGCTGGCCGGTTCGGTGCCGCCGGCGGCCGCCGCGGTCGCCTGCGCCCTGGTCGCGGCCTGCGCCGCGATCCGGCTCGCCCGGTTCAACGTCTCGCCCAAGGACGGCCGGTTCTTCTGCGGCGTGCCGACCACCATGGCGGCCGCCGTGCTGGCCCTGACCGTGGCGATCGGGGTGCCGGTCTCCGGCCTGGTCATGGTCGGCGGCGTGGCGCTGCTCGCCTTCGCCATGGTGTCCAGCTTCCCCTACGCGAAGCTCGCCCGGCTGGTGAAGCTGCCGCCGTGGCTCTGGCTGGCCCCGGTGGTCGGCGCGCTGGTCGACATCCGGCTCACCTTCGCCCTCGTGGTGGTGGGCTACCTGGTCAGCGGCCCGGTGCTCTGGCTGCGCCAGCGCCGCACCGCCTGACCCGTACCACCGAAAAGGGGCGCCGCTCTCGCGGCGCCCCTTCTTCGCATCCCGGGATCAGCTCCAGCGGGCGATGACCGTCGACCCGCCGACCACCTTGTCGCCCGGGCCGACCAGCGGCTCGGCGGCGTCGGCCGGCAGGTAGACGTCGGTGCGCGAGCCGAACCGGATCAGGCCGAAGCGCTCGCCCCGGGCCAGCAGCGCGCCGACCGGCGCCCGCTGCACGATCCGGCGGGCGATCAGCCCGGTCCGCTGCGCCACCACCACCGTGCCGTGCTCGGTGTCCAGCACCGTGTAGGCCGCCACGTTGTGCTCTGCGTCCGGCTTCATGGCGTTGACGAAGCCGCCGTCGGCGACGAAGTAGTCGACCACCTTGCCGGCCACCGGCGAGCGGTTGACGTGCACGTCGAGCACGGAGAGGAAGACGGCGATCCGCAGCCACTCGCCCTCGCCGAAGCGCTCGTCGTGGAGCCGCTGCACCGAGAGCACCTGGCCGTCCGCCGAGGCGACCACGGCCGACGGGTCCTCCGGCACGTCCCGCTCCGGGTCGCGGAAGAACGCGGCCACCGGGGCGGCGGCCAGCGCCGGCAGCAGCCAGAGCTTGGACTTCGGCCGGGCGGCCCGGGCCAGCGCGGCCAGGCCGAGGGTGATGCCGGCCGCGGCCACGCCGTTGGAGTCGATGTGCATGCCCCGGCTCAGCGGCACGCTCGACGGCCGGTACGCCGGGGAGAGCGAGGCGGCCAGCGCGGCCGGCGCAGGGGTGAAGCGCAGGTGGTGCACGCGTACCGGCGGGGAGTTGCGCAGCACCAGGTCGGTGCGGACACCGTGCAGCACCCCCTGCCGGTCCAGCTCGGCGTCGGCGCCCTCGGTGCGGAACAGCGGCGCGGCCACGCTCAGCACGGCCCCCTCGGCGAGGTACTTCGCCAGCCCGTCGACGGCCGTCCGAACCTCCTCGGCGGTGCCGGTGAAGGGCTCGGCCGCCACCACCACCGCGGCGGCGTCCGCCTCGGCGAGGGTGTCGACCACGCGTACCCGGTCGGCGACCCAGCGGCCCTGGGCCGTCACGTGCTCGCGGAGCGCGGTGGCGGAGGCGCCCTCCGCCGGCACGACGGTGAGCCGGTCGCCGGGGAGCAGCGCCTCGATCGCCGCGGCCAGCACCGCGGACTGCGGGGTCGCGCCGACCAGCAGGCCGGCCTTCGCGTCGTTGCGCCGGGCGAACTCGCTGAGGAGGGTACGGGCGGCGCGCTCGCCGACGCGGACCGCACCGGCGGCACCGGTGGCGCGCACGGCGGGGGACTGGGTCATCTCGGACGGGCTCCTGACGAGGTAGAGACGGAAGGCGGCGGGACCAACCCGGGCGACCCGGCCGACCGGGAGCCCCGGCCGCGACCGGGGCGCCACGGGTGGGCCGGCCGGCGGAGGCGAGATCTCCACCAGCCAGCATAGGCCGCGGTGTCGGCGCTCCGCACCGCCGCGGTCAGCCCGGCCCGTCCCCGCCGGTCCGCGGACCGCCCCCCGGCCGGTCGGCCGCCTCGTCGACCGCCGGCAGCTCGCGGGTGGCCGGCCCGGCCGTGGCGTCCCGCTCCTCGGCGACGGCCGGCAGCTCGCGGGTGGCCGGAATGGCGGTGCCGTCCTCGCCGGCGGCGGGGAGCTCGCGGGTCAGGGGCTCCGCGGGCGCCGGCTCGACGGGGGGCAGTTCGCGGGTCGCCGGCTCGGCCGGGACCTCCGGCGCGCCCGGCGACCAGCGGGGCTCCACGTCCGACCAGCCGGACTCCGCGTCGAACCGGCGGTCCTCCCGCGCGTCGAGCGGCGCGTCGGTCACCGCGTCCGTGGCCCACTCGTCCGCCTCCTCGCCGGCCGGCGCGACGCCGGCCGGCGTGCCGGCCTCGTAGGGGGCGGACACAGTGGTCTCCGCCGGTTCCGGCTCGGTGTGCCGGCCCGAGCGCATCGCGCCGACCAGCCCGAGGAGTCCGATCAGGATCAGCGCGCCGGCCAGGAACCAGCCCACCGGAGGCAGCGCCAGCCCGAGGATCCGGGCCAGCAGCCACCAGGCGGACAGCCCGAGGAAGGCCAGCCCGAAGGCGAACGACACGACGTCGGTGCGGTGAGCCTTCACCGGGTCACCTCCAGGTTTCCGGCGTTCACGTGGACCAGCAGGCGCAGCGTGCCGCCGCCGCGACCGTCCGGCCCGAGGTCGGTGTTCTCCCACTGGCGGCCGTTCAGCCCGCCCGTCCGCCGGCCGAAGACGGTGGCGTCACCGGCGTTCACGTCGGCCACCGTGGTGACGTCGACGTTCGGCGGCACGACCACCGTCGCCTTGCCGAAGTTGACCGCGACGGTCACCTGGGTGTCCTTCTTGTCGAAGTCGATGTTGCGCAGGTCGAGCACGGCGTCGCCGAAGTTGTTCTCGTAGCGGTCGGCCAGGTCCCGGTAGTCGGCCGGGGCCCAGGTGACGTTGCCGTCGATCCCGCGGACCCGGTCGTAGGAGTCGGCGACGGTGGCGATGCCGAGCGCCGCCGCGGTCACCAGACCGAGTGCGATCAGCCAGCGGGCCCGGCCGAACCAGGTGCCCACCAGCAGCCCGAGCCCGATGGTGGCCAGCACCGCGGCGAAGTAGCCGGCCGCGCCGACCGGGAAGACGTCGAGCAGGTCGAGCATCGCCACCACGCCCAGCGCCAGGAAGATCAGCGAGAAGGTGACCGCGCCGAGCGCGGAGCGTTCCTTCGGCCGCTTCGGCGGCCGGGCCGGGCGGGCCGGCGCCGGCGGGGCGGGCGGGGCCGACCCGGCGTACGGGCCGTGCGGGGCGAACGGCGGCCGGTAGCCCCCCGGCGGCAGCGGCGCGCCCCCCCGGGCGGGCGGCGGCCCCGCGGGCGCCCCCAGCGGGAGGGCCCGGGTCGGGGCGGCGGGACCGGCCCGCGAAA
>NZ_JBEXLR010000097.1:0-24326 GCF_040610095.1 Micromonospora sp. NPDC004540 | reverse complement strand
GCGAACTGGCGACCGCCGGCGTCCGGGTGCCGGCCCCGCGCGCGCCCGGGCGGTCCGAGCGCGTCCCGGGCTGACCGGCGGCGCGCCTCAGCGGCTGGCGACCCGCACGTTGCCGCTGGTCGCGGTGACGTCGAGCAGCAGGGTCGCGCCGGGGTCGTTCGGCACGGCGAGGTCGCTGTCGCCCGACTTGGCGTCCGCCCGCACCCGGTACCGGCCCTCGGGCACGGTCAGGTCGACGTCGCCGCTGGTCGCGTGCAACCGGGCCGCGGCCGGCTTGTCCAGCTCGATGCTGACGTTGCCCGAGGTGGCCTCGGCGTCCACCCCGGCGGCGAGCCGGCGGGCGCTGATGTCGCCGGAGGAGGCACGCAGCCGGACCGGGCCGGTCGCGTCGACCACCTCGATGTTCCCGGAGGTGGTGGTGACGCGGACCTCGCCACGCGCCTCGGTGACGTTGACGTCGCCCGAGTTCAGGTTGAAGTCCACCGGGCCGACCCGGTGCAGCGTGACGTTGCCGGAGCTGGCCTCACCGCGCACCGTCACCCCCTCCGGGGCGGTCACCTCCCAGGAGACCGTGCACCGCGCGCCGCAGTCGCTCGGCAGCACCAGCTCGTCGCCCTTGATCTCGTAGCGGGTGTCGGGCTCCCCGCCCTGGTAGCGGACGATCCGCTTGATCCGCACCTGGTCGGCCGCGCCGGTGGCCCGGATCGTCACGTCGCCCGCGCCGCCGGCCGGCACGGTGATCTTGGTGATCTTCGCGCTCTCGGTCTGGTCGTAGTCGAGGCGGCGGAACGACAGGGTGTCACACCCGGCGAGGACGATCAGGGTGGCGGCCGCGGCGGCGGCGACGGCGGTCCGGTGCAGAGCCATGGCCAGGACGCTACGGCCGACCGTGCGCGCGGCGCATCGGGGTTCGACCGCCGATCCACCCCGAGGAGACCCTGAGATCGCACCCCGAGGGAGAATGGCCTGATGGCCGGATACCGCCGACAGCTCTACCGCGACGACGCGGTGGTGCTGCGCGTGCAGAAGCTCGGCGAGTCCGACCGGATCATCACCCTGCTCACCCGTCGGCACGGCCGGCTGCGCGCGGTGGCTCGGGGCGTCCGGCGCACCACCAGCAAGTTCGGCGCCCGGCTGGAGCCGTTCGGGCACGTCGACCTCCAGCTCGCCGGCGACCCCAAGGGCAACCACGGCAGCTCGCTGCACACCATCAGCCAGGTCGAGGGGATCGACCTCTACGGCAAGCGGTTCCTCGGCGACTACCCCCGCTACACCGCGGCCAGCGCGATCGCCGAGACCGCCGAGCGGCTCACCCCGATCGAGCGGGAGCCCTCGCTGCGGCTGTTCCAGCTCACCCTCGGCGCGTTGCGCTCGCTGGCCATCGGCGAGCACGCCACCACCCTGGTGCTCGACGCCTACCTCCTGCGCGGCATGGCCTTCGCCGGCTGGGCGCCGGCCCTGACCGCCTGCGCGGTCTGCGGCACCCCGGGGCGGCACCGGGCGTTCTCCGTGCCGGCCGGGGGCGCGGTCTGCCCGGACTGCCGGCCCCCCGGCGCCGCCCACCCCGCCCCGGCCACCATCGAGCTGATGTCCGCGCTGACCACCGGCGACTGGGCGTACGCCGACGCCACCGAGACCGGCGTGCGCCGGGAGTGCAGCGGCCTGGTCGCCGCGCACCTCCAGTGGCACCTGGAACGCGCGCTACGCTCGCTGCCGCTGGTCGACCGGGGTGCCCCGGCGTCCGGCGCGGTCCCGCCGCCCGGCGGCGCGGGGCCGGGTGTGGTCCCGCCGCGCGCCGGCGCCGGACCCGCCGCCGCTGGTGTGAACAGGGAGATGACCGAGTGATCCGATCGATGAGGGCCGGCCGCCGCGAGCCGGTTCGACCGACGCCGCACCCCTCCGGCGCCCGGCCGCCGGCGCTGCCGGCCGACGCGCTGCCGAAGCACGTCGCCGTGGTGATGGACGGCAACGGCCGCTGGGCCAAGGAGCGCGGGCTGCCCCGGACCAAGGGTCACGAGCAGGGCGAGCACAGCCTCTTCGACACCATCGAGGGCGCGATCGAGCTGGGCATCCCCTACCTCTCGGCGTACGCCTTCTCCACCGAGAACTGGCGGCGTTCGCCGGACGAGGTCCGCTTCCTCATGGGGTTCAACCGGGACGTCATCCGGCGCCGCCGCGACCAGCTCGTCGACCTGGGCGTCCGGGTGGTCTGGTCGGGCCGGGCCGGGCGGCTCTGGAAGAGCGTCATCTCCGAGCTGCAGACCGCCGAGGAGATGTCCCGCGGCAACTCCACGCTGACCCTCCAGTTCTGCGTCAACTACGGCGGTCAGGCGGAGATCGCCGACGCGGCCGCCGCGATCGCCCGCGACGCGGCCGCCGGCCGGATCGACCCGGGCAAGGTCACCGAGAAGACCATCGCGAAATACCTCTACCACCCGGAGGTCCCCGAGGTGGACCTCTTCCTCCGCCCGTCCGGGGAGCAGCGCACCTCCAACTTCCTGCTCTGGCAGACCGCCTACGCCGAGCTGGTCTTCCTCGACACCCTCTGGCCGGACTTCGACCGCCGGCACCTCTGGTACGCCTGCGAGCTCTACGCCCAGCGGGACCGCCGCTTCGGCGGCGCGCTGCCCAACCCGGTGGCCCCCGGCGCCTGAGGTGCGCTTACCGACGCCGCCTGCTGGGTATCAATCCGGACAGCAGGCAGATTGCGGAGGTGAACCCACATGATTCAGAAGCGGATTGCCCAGTGGGCGGTCATGGCGGTCGCCGTGCCGCTGGCGGCGGCCGGCGCGCGCCGGCTCAGCCACACCCTGGAGGCCCGTCGCGGCCCGACCGGGGTGAGCCGACTGCTCACCAAGGGCGCCGACATGCTGCGGCCGCAGAAGGCCAAGCGCCGTCGGTTCTGGTGACGTCAAGGTCCGCCGCGGCGTAGGGGCGGACCGCGCCGCGGGCGCCCCGCATCCGGCTTTCCGGCCGGGAGCGGGGCGCCCGCGCGTACGATCGGCGCAGGGCGCGCCGCCGGGCCGCGCCCGCCCACGGGGGTGGAGTATGAGCGATCTCCGGTTCAAAATGATCATGGCGTTGAACGCGGCGGACCTGGGCAGCCCGATCTGCGAGCAGGTCGCCGAGATCTGCGCGGAGATCGCCGAGCAGCACTGCGCCGAACTCGGCCACACGCCCGCCGTCCGCTCCGGCGAGATCGGCGAGCTGGCCACCGGCGAACCGGCGCTCACCTGGGCGCCGGCCGAGACCGGGCAGCGTGCCTGGTGACGGCGACGATGCCCGCGCCGGCGGTGGACGTCCGCCGGGCCGACGACCGGTTCAAGACCCGGCTGTCGTGGCTCGACTCCAAGCACTCCTTCTCGTTCTCCCGGCACTACGACCCGGCCAACACCCACCACGGGTTGCTGCTGGTCAACAACGACGACGTGGTGCACCCGGGCACCGGCTTCGAGACCCACCCGCACCAGGACATGGAGATCGTGACCTGGGTGCTGCGCGGCTCGCTGGTCCACCAGGACTCCACCGGGCACTCCGGCGTCATCTATCCCGGCCTGGCCCAGCGGATGAGCGCCGGCACCGGCATCCTGCACTCGGAGAAGAACGACTCCTGGCGGCTGGAGAACACCGCCCCGCACCGCGACCCGGTCCACTTCGTGCAGATGTGGGTGCTCCCCGACGAGGAAGGGATCGACCCGGGCTACGAGCAGCTGGAGATCGGTGACGAACTGCTGCGTGGCGGCCTGGTGCCGGTCGCCTCCGGAATGGACCGGTACGACGGCGCCTCCGCCATCCGGATCCGCAACCGGTACGCCACCCTGCACGCCGCCCGGCTCGCCCCCGGCGACTCGGTGAACCTGCCCGACGCGCCGTTCCTGCACCTCTACGTGCCCAGCGGCGCCGTGACGCTGGAAGCAGCCGGACACCTCGGCGAGGGCGATGCGGCTCGGATCACGATGGCCGGGGGTCAGCGGGTGACCGCCGCCGAGCCGGCGGAGATCCTGGTCTGGGAGATGCACGCCACGCTCGCCTGAGCGGGCTCACGCCTCCACTTCGGAGCGGTCGCCCGCCCACAGTGTGTGGAACGACCCCTCCCGGTCCACCCGGTGGTAGGTGTGCGCGCCGAAGTTGTCCCGCAGCCCCTGGATGAGCGCGGCCGGCAGCCGCTCGGCGCGCAACGCGTCGAAGTAGGCCAGCGACGACGAGAAGGCCGGGGTGGGCACGCCCGCCCGGGCCGCGTCGGCCACCACCCGCCGCCAGGCCGGGACCCCGGCGCCGACCCGGTCGGCGAACCAGGGGGCGACCAGCAGCGTGGGCAGTTCCCGCTCCGTGTCGTACGCCTCCCGGATCCGGTCCAGGAAGCGGGCCCGGATGATGCAGCCGCCCCGCCAGATGGTGGCGGTGCCGCCCAGGTCGATGTCCCAGTCGTACTCCTGGCTGCCGGCCCGGATGTGGTCGAAGCCCTGCGCGTACGCGACGATCTTGCTGGCCAGCAGCGCGCGCCGGACGTCCTCGACGAAGGTGTCCCGGTCGTCCACCTGCCACTTCTCGCCCGCGTCGGGGAACGCGCGGCGGGCGGCGGCGCGCTGGTCGGCGTGCCCGGAGAGCGACCGGGCGAAGGTGGCCTCGGCGATGCCGGTGATCGGGATGCCGAGGTCCAGCGCGCTCTGCACGGTCCACCGGCCGGTGCCCTTCTGCTCGGCCTGGTCGAGCACCACGTCGACGAAGGGCCGGCCGGTCGCCGTGTCGGTGTGCCCGAGCACGTCGGCGGTGATCTCGATGAGGAAGGACTCCAGCTCGCCGCCGTTCCACTCCCGGAAGATCTCCGCGATCTCCGCCGGGCTCGCCGACAGCCCCGCCCGCAGCAGGTCGTACGCCTCGGCGATGAGCTGCATGTCCGCGTACTCGATGCCGTTGTGGACCATCTTCACGAAGTGGCCGGCGCCGTCCGGTCCGATGTGCCGGCAGCAGGGGACGCCGTCCACCTGGGCGGCGATCCGCTCGAAGATCGGGCCGAGCTTCCGGTAGGACTCGGCCGAACCGCCGGGCATGATGCTCGGCCCGAGCAGCGCGCCCTCCTCGCCGCCCGAGACGCCGGTGCCGACGAAGTGCAGCCCGTGCCCGCGCAGCGCCTCCTCCCGGCGTCGGGTGTCGGCGAAGTGCGCGTTGCCGCAGTCGACGACGATGTCCCCCTCCTCCAGCAGCGGGACCAGCTCGTCGATCACCGCGTCGGTGGGGGCGCCGGCCTTCACCATGACGATCACGGCGCGGGGGCGCTCCAGCGAGGCGACGAAATCGGCCATCGACTCCGAGGGCACGAACGTGCCCTCGTCGCCGTGCTCGGCGAGCAGGCTCCGGGTGCGCTCGGGCGAGCGGTTGTGCACGGCCGCGGTGAAGCCGTTGCGGGCCAGGTTCCGGGCCAGGTTGCGGCCCATCACCGCCAGGCCGGTGACCCCGATCTGCGCCGTCGCCTGCTGTGCCATGCGTACCGCCACCCCTCGTCTCCGGTGCCCGTGCTGCGACCGTATCGCGGCCGGTAGGTGGGTGGGCCGGGACGTCGACGCCGGGTGAGGGCGCGGTGGCGGTGGGTCCTCAGCCCTCCGCGCCGGCCGTGCCGGTAATTCCGGTGCGGGACGGAGCGGCGGTGGGTTACCGTGCTGGCATGCGTAACTGACGCCCACCTCTCGCAGGCCCGGTCCACCGTGCACATCGCCGTGGACCGTGCGCCCCGGGCGTCCGCATCCTCCCGTCACCGTCGGTGGCGTGGCGTTTCTGGCCGGACCCGCCCGGGTGTTCCCCGCTCGCCGTGCCCACGGGTGCCCGACAGTCAGGAGGCAGCGTATGCCCGCCAAGCGCAGTCCGAAGAAGTCCCGCAAGCCCGCGCCGTCCCCGGTGGACCTCACCCCGCCGGATCTCGACGCGCTCACCGTGGCGCCGGCCGCGCCGGTGGCCCTGCCTGGGCGCACCGACACGCCGCCGTCACCGAAGGCCGGCCCGCCGGCCGGCCGGGAGGCCCGGCTCGCCGGGCGCAGCCAGCGCGCCGGCCAGACCCGGTTCTACGCCTTCCGGCGCAGCTGACCGGCCCCGGCTGCCGGGACGGGGTGTCGCGGCGCGATCATGTCGCGACACCCCGTCCGGCCAACGGTCTGCGGGTGGCGGACCGCACCGCCCTCGCAGGTCAGCCGATCAGCGGGCGGAAGGTGCCGAGCACCACGCTCACCGTCAGCGCCGCGCCGGCCAGCGCCGCCGCCGCGGCAACCAGCAGCGCGTCCGCCCGGGTGAAGCGCTGCCGGCGGGCGACCGTACGTGGGGTGCCGGCGTCGAAGCCCCGCGCGTCCATGGCCACGGCCAGCCGGGTGCCCCGCCGGATCGCCCCGACCAGCAGCGCGAACGCCGTCGACACGAACAGCCGCAGCCGGGCCACCGGGTTCCGGCCGGCGTCCACGCCCCGGGCCCGTCGGGCCATGCTGATCATCCGCCACTCCTCCTCCAGGAGCGGCACCAGCCGGAACGCGGCCAGCGCGCCGATGGCGAACCGGGCGGGCGCCTTCGCGTTCTGGACCAGCGCGTCGGCCAGGTCGGTGGGGTCGGTGGTCGCGAACACGATGATCCCGGGCAGCGCCACGGCGAGCATCCGCAGCACCAGGCCCAGCGCGGTGACCAGCACCCCCTCGGTGACCAGGATCGGGCCGGCCTCGACCAGCACCGGGCCGGAACGGTCGGCGGCGAAGAGCACCAGGGTGACCAGGATTCCGCCGGCGCCGGCCAGCAGCGGCCAGGCCCGCCGGGCCAGCACCCGGTAGCGGACGCCGAACAACGGCAGCACCGCCAGCTCGACGGCGATGGCGATGGCCGGGGCCACCGGGTCCAGGGTGGCCACCAGGACGAGGCTGAAGACCAGCGCGGCGGCCAGTTTCGCCACCGGATTGCGCCGGGCCAGCGGCGCACCGGGCGCGGCGACCGGCTCCACGCTGATCACCGGCGCTCCCGGGAGGCGGTCCGACCGGGGTCGGCGGAGGTCATCGGCGCTCCAGAGTGATGGTGCGGTCGGCCAGCGCGGCGACGAAGTCAGGGTCGTGGGTGACCGCGACGACGCCGTGGCCCGCGTCGCGCAGCTCGGCCAGGAGGTCGACCAGCTCCCGCCAGGTCCGCCGGTCCTGGCCGAAGGTGGGCTCGTCGCAGATCAGCAGGCGGGGCGCGGTGGCCAGGGCGGTCGCCACGCTCAACCGCCGCGCCTCGCCGCCGGAGAGGGTGTACGGGTTGGCACCGGCCAGCCGGTCCAGCCGCAGCCGCTCCAGCAGCGCGTCCACGGTGGCCGTCACGGCCGCCTCGGGCTGCCCGGTGCGGCGGGGACCGAGGGCCAGTTCGTCGCGGACGGTGCTGGTGACGAACTGGTGTTCGGGGTCCTGGAAGACCGAGCCGATCCGGCCGGCCAGGGCGGGTGCCCGCCAGCGGTGCGGGGGAGTACGCGCGTCCGGGCCGGCGAGGGCGGGGGTGGCGGTGACCGTACCGGTGCCGGGGCGGAGCAGCCCGCCGAGCAGCAGGGCCAGGGTGGACTTGCCGGCGCCGTTGGGGCCGAGGACGGCGAGCGCCTCGCCGGCGCGTACCCGAAGGTCGGTGGGGGTCAGCCGGGGCGGCAGGCCGAGCCGGTCGGCGGCGAGCAACACCTCGCCGGGCGGCGCGGTGGCGTGCCGGGGCGGCACGGTGCGGCCCGGCACCCAGACCCCGGCGGCGGCGAGCGCGTCGCCGTGCGCGGCGAAGACCGCGTCGGGCGGCCCGTCGGCGCGCACCCCGCCGCCGGGTTCGAGCACCACCACGCGGTCGACCAGCGGCAACGCCTCGGCGACCCGGTGTTCGACCAGGATCAGCGTGGTGTCCGCGTCGAGGGCGTCCGCGACGGCCCGGCGGACCAGGTCGGCGCCGGCCGGATCGAGGTTGGCGGTGGGCTCGTCGAGCAGCAGCAGCCCCGGCCGCAGGGCGAGCGTCCCGGCCAGGGCGAGCCGCTGCTGCTCACCCCCGCTCAGCGCCGCGGTGGGCCGGTCCCGGTCATACGGAAAGCCGACCCGTCGCAGCGCCTCGTCCACCCGGGGCCAGATCTCCCCGGCAGGCACTCCCCGGTTCTCCAGCCCGAACGCCACGTCGTCGCCGCACCGGGCCATCACCAGCTGGCTCTCCGGGTCCTGGAAGACGATGCCGACCCGTTCCCGGGCCTTGCGCGGGTCGAGCCCGTCGATCTCGACGGTGCCCTCCTGCTCGCCGGAGTCCTCCGGCAGCAACCCGGCCAGCGCCGCGAGCAACGTGCTCTTCCCGGCCCCGGAAGCCCCCAGCAGCAACACCCGCTCGCCAACCTCGACGCTCAGGTCCACCCCTCGGACGGCCCAGCCCTTCCGCCCGGCGTGCCGCCACCCGAACCCCCGCAGCTCCACGGCCCCCAACCGTCCCACCTCCCCTCTCCGGGCTACCCTGCCCGGTTGATCATGATGTTGACGGCAGTTTCAGAGATCGATATCGCCAACCTCATGATCAACACGGCCTCGGCGGGTGGTGGTCAGACGGCGGCGCGTTCGCGGCCGGCGGGGAAGCGGTCGAGGACACCCGTGTTGGCCAGGGCCCGGGTGAGGGCGACGCTGCCCAGGCCGGCCACCACCAGCGAGCTGGCGGCGGTCAGCAGGATGTAGGGGAGGCGGAAGCTGCCCCACGCGGTGCCCGGGTACCAGACGAAGACGTCGTAGATCGCCGCCGCGAGACCGGCCAGCGTCGCGGCGAGCAGCGCCACGGGCAGCCGGAAGCTGCGGTACGCGAAGAGCGCGAAAGCCAGCTCGGCGGCGGCCGCCTCCAGCGGGCCCTGCACGACGATCGTCCAGCCCCAGCTCGTGCCCAGTGCCACCGAGACCAGCGCGGCCAGGGTGAGGGTGAAGAGCGCCGCGCCCGGCTTCCGGACGACGAGGGCGCCCAGCACGGCCGGCACGAGCCATACGCCGTACAGGACGGCGCGGCCGGGCAGCGGGATGGCGTCCGCCGGCCCGTTCCAGAGCAGGCCCCAGGCCCAGAAGATGATGCCGAACGCCACCGCGAGCACGGAGGCCACGACGATGTCGATGGTGCGCCACCGGTTGGTGCTGTCCATGGTTGCTCCCAGTTCTGTGAGGTGAACCAGGAGAAGACGCACGCCGCGCCCGGTGGTCACCGGACGGCGGCGCGGCTGGAGGTCGACCGAACTCCCTGCGCTGGCATTACCCAGATCAGGTTCGAGGGTCTGCGGGCACCGGCCCGCACTCTCAGCGCTGTGCGCTCCCCTGTCGGATGTGAAGTTGTCTCGTCGCAGACGCTAGCACCGACCCCGCCGCCCGGCCCAGCTGGGCGATCGCCCGTTAGGGTGGCGATCATGCGGGTCGAGGCGCGAGGTCTGACGTTCGAGGTACGCACCGGCGGCCCCGAGGACGGCGAACCCGTCCTGCTGCTGCACGGCTTCCCGCAGCACGCCGGCGAGTGGGACGAGGTGACCCCCGCGCTGCACGGGGCCGGGCTGCGCACGTACGCGCTCGACCAGCGCGGCTACTCGCCCGGCGCGCGGCCGACGGAGGTCGGGGAGTACCGGATCCCGGAGCTGGTGGCCGACGCGGCCGCCGTGCTCGACGCGCTCGGGGTGACCGCCGCCCACCTGGTCGGCCACGACTGGGGCGCGATCGTGGCGTGGGGCCTGGCGGCGGCGCACCCGGAGCGGGTCCGCACGCTCACCGCGGTGTCGGTGCCGCACCCGGCGGCCATGGGGCACGCGCTCGCCACCGACCCGCGGCAGAAGGCCCGCTCCTCCTACATCGCCCTGTTCCGCAAGCCGGGCAAGGCGGAGAAGGTGCTGCTGGCGTTCCGGGCGGCGACGCTGCGCCGGATGCTGGCCGGGGTGGGCGACGCCGCCCGGGTGGCCCGCTACGCCGAGCCGATGCGCGAGCCGGGCGCGCTGACCGCGGCCCTGAACTGGTACCGGGCCATGACCGGGGCGGACATGAAGGCCGTCGGGCCGGTGGGCGTGCCGACCACGTTCGTCTGGAGCGACCAGGACGTGGCGATCGGGCGCACCGCAGCCGAGGCGTGCGCCACCCACGTCACCGGCGACTTCCGCTTCGAGGTGCTGTCCGGCGTCACCCACTGGATCCCGGACGAGGCGCCCGGTCCGCTCGCCGCGGCGATCCTCGCCCGCGCCGGCCGATGACCCCGACCCCGGCCCGGCCGCACACCCGGGCGTCACTCGCCGCCCAGCTCCGCGACCTCGGGGTACGCCCCGGCGGGACCGTGCTGGTGCACGCCTCCCTGCGCCCGCTGGGCTTCCTCTGCGGCGGCCCCGAGGCGGTGCTGCTCGCCCTGCGCGACGTGCTCGGCCCGGCCGGCACGGTGGTGGTGCCCACCCACACGCCGGAGAACAGCGACCCGGCGGAGTGGAGCAATCCGCCGGTGCCGGCGGACTGGTGGCCGGTGATCCGCGACGAGCAGCCCGGCTTCGACCCGGCGGTGACCCCGAGCCGTTTCATGGGCGCGCTGGCCGAGCTGGTCCGCACCTGGCCGGGGGCGCTGCGCAGCGACCACCCGCACGTGTCGTTCGCCGCGCTCGGCCCGGCCGCGGAGCGGATCGTCGGCGGCCACGCGCTGGCCGACATGCTGGGCGAGGGCTCCCCGCTGGCCCGCCTCTACGAGGCGGACGCCGACGTGCTGCTGCTCGGCGTCGACCACGGCAGCAACACCTCCCTGCACCTGGCCGAGTACCGGCAGCCCGCGCCACCCCGGCAGCGCTGCGGCGCGGCCGTGCTGACCGCCGACGGCGGCCGGGAGTGGGTGTGGTGGGACGACGTGCGCCTGGACGAGGAGAGTTTCGCCCGGCTCGGCGCCGACCTGGAGGCCACGGGCGCGGTGCGGCTCGGGCCGGTCGGCGACGGGACGGGCCGGTTGATGAGGCAGCGGGCGGCGGTCGACTTCGCGGTCGAGTGGCTGGCCCGGCCCCGACGGACGGAGGAAGCATGACCGTGAGCTCCGAGGCGTACCTGGCGGTGGTGACCGAGACGATCGGCCGGGTCGCCGCCGACCAGCGGGAGAACGTGGCCCGGGCGGCGGATCTGATCGCCGCGTCGCTGCGCGCCGACGGGGTGGTGCACGCGTTCGGCACCGGCCACTCGGAGGCCCTCGCCATGGAGATCGCCGGCCGGGCCGGCGGGCTGGTCCCCACCAACCGGATCGCCCTGCGCGACCTGGTGCTGCACGGCGGCGAGCCGGCCGACGTGCTCGGCCCGAAGCTGGAACGCGAGCCCGCCGTGGCGCACCGCCTCTACGAGCTGGCCCCGGTCCGGCCGCAGGACGTGTTCGTGCTCGCCTCCAACTCGGGGGTGAACGGGGCGATGGTCGAGTTCGCGGCCATCGTCAAGGAGCGCGGGCACGGGCTGGTGGCGATCACCTCGGCGCAGCACTCGGCCCGGATGAGCTCGCGCCACCCGTCCGGGCGCAAGCTCGCCGACTTCGCCGACGTGGTGCTCGACAACGGCGCCCCGTACGGCGACGCGACCCTGCCGCTGCCCGGCGGCGGCGCGGTCGGCGCGGTCTCCTCGATCACCGCCGCGCTGCTGGCCCAGCAGATCGTCGCCGAGGTGGTCGCTCGGCTGCTCTCGGCGGGGGAGCGGCCCCCGGTCTACCTGTCCGCCAACATCACGGGCGGCGACGAGCACAACGCCGAGCTGGAGGCCCGGTACGCGGGCCGGATCCGCCGGGGGGCTTGAACCGGTTTCGCGTGTGGCGCGGCGGGGCACAGGCTGAGCTGCCGGTGGGAGGCCCCCACCGGCAGTACCGTCTTTCCTGGAGGTAGCGCGTGTCCAAGGAAACCGAGAAGCAGCGCTGGCAGCGCAACTTCGCCGACCTGCTCCAGGAGCTGCGCGTGGCGCAGACCGGGGTGCAGATCCTCTTCGCCTTCCTGCTGACCCTGCCGTTCAGCAACGGTTTCACCCGGACCACCGAATTCCAGAAGGACGTCTACATCGTCGCGTTGCTGTCCGCCGCCGCGGCCACCGCGATGATCATTTCGCCGGTCGCCTTCCACCGGGCGCTGTTCCGCCAGGGCCGCAAGCCGGAGCTGGTCCGCTTCGCGCACCGGATGGCCAGCGGCGGCCTCGGCTTCATGCTGATCTCGATGGTCAGCGCGGTCCTGCTGATCACCGACTTCGTGCTGAGCCGCCCGATCGCCTTCCTGCTCAGCGCGCTCACCGGGGTCTGGTTCCTGGTCTTCTGGGTGATCCTGCCGTTCGCCCGGCGCAACTGGGGCGAGGACGACATCGACGACGAGGAAGACGATCCCCGGACGCTGGCCGGCGACTGACCGCTCGGGTCCCGCCAAATCGGACGTGCGCGCGAGGCTACCCCTGGGTAACACCCGGGGGTAGCGTCGTTTTGAGGCACGTCGACGCAGCCGGACCGAGGTCTCCAGGAGGCAGCCGTGACCACGACACAGAACAGCCGACCCGACCCCGCCGGCCACGGCGGCCCGACCGGGCGCGTGGCGCCGATCGACGACCCCGAGCCGACGCCTGGCACCGCAGCCGCCGTCGACGCGGCCGGTGGCGCCGGGCCGCTGCCCGGCGAGGCCGGCCAGGTCTCCGAGAAGGAGGCGCGGCAGGTCGCCGAGGCGGCCCGCGAGGCGGCCTGGGACCGGCCCAGCTTCGGCAAGGAGCTGTTCCTCGGCCGCTTCCAGCTCGACCTGATCAACCCCTGGCCCCGCTCCGACCCGGCCGACGTGGCGCGGGCCGAGGAGTTCCTCGGCGCGTTCGGGGCGTACCTGGACTCCGAGGTGGACGGTGCGGCCATCGAGCGCGACGCACACATCCCCGACGAGGTGTTCCAGGGGCTGGCCCGGCTCGGCGCGTTCGGCATGAAGATCGACCGGAAGTACGGCGGCCTCGGGCTGAGCAACCTGCACTACTGCCGGGCGCTCATGCGGGCCGGCTCGGTGAACCCGTCGATCGGCGCGCTGCTCTCCGCGCACCAGTCGATCGGCGTGCCGCAGCCGCTGAAGATGTTCGGCACCCCCGAGCAGAAGCAGCAGTTCCTGCCCCGGCTGGCCGCCGGTGAGGTCTCCGCCTTCCTGCTCACCGAGCCGGACGTCGGCTCCGACCCGGCCCGGCTGGCCACGACGGCCGAGCCGACCGAGGACGGCACCGGCTACCGGCTCAACGGAGTGAAGCTCTGGGCCACCAACGGCACGGTCGCCACCCTGCTGGTGGTGATGGCCCGGGTGCCGGCGGCGGAGGGGCGGCGCGGCGGCATCACCGCCTTCGTGGTGGAGGGCGACAGCGAGGGCATCACCGTCGAGCGGCGCAACGCCTTCATCGGGCTGCGCGGCCTGGAGAACAGCCTGACCCGGTTCCACGACGTCTTCGTGCCGAAGGAGAACGTGATCGGCGGCGAGGGCAAGGGCCTGAAGATCGCGCTGACCACGTTGAACACCGGCCGGCTCTCGCTGCCGGCCATGTGCGTGGGCGCGGGCAAGTGGGCGTTGAACGTGGCGCGGGAGTGGGCCGCCGACCGGGTCCAGTGGGGCCGGCCGGTCGGCGAGCACGAGGCGGTCGCCAAGAAGCTGGCCTTCATCGCCGCCACCACCTACGGCATGGAGTCCATGCTCGACCTCTGCTGCCTGCTCGCCGACGACGACCGCAACGACATCCGCATCGAGGCCGCGCTGGTGAAGCTCTACGCCAGCGAGATGGCCTGGAAGATCGCCGACGAGCTGATCCAGATCCGGGGCGGGCGCGGCTACGAGACGGCCGACTCCCTGGCCGCCCGGGGCGAGCGCCCGGCCGCGGTCGAGCAGCTCCTGCGCGACCTGCGGATCAACCGCATCTTCGAGGGCTCCACCGAGATCATGCACCTGCTGATCGCCCGCGAGGCGGTCGACGCGCACCTCTCGGTGGCCGGCGACATCATCGACCCGGACGCCGGGCTGGGCCGCAAGGCGAAGGCCGGCGCGCGGGCCGGCGTCTTCTACGCCAAGTGGCTGCCCACCCTCGCCGTCGGCAAGGGCCAGGCGCCCGGGGCGTACCACGAGTTCGGTCCGCTCGCCGGCCACCTGCGGCACGTCGAGCGAACGTCCCGCAAGCTGGCCCGGTCCACCTTCTACGCGATGTCCCGCTGGCAGGGGAAGATGGAGCGCAAGCAGGCGTTCCTCGGCCGGGTGGTGGACATCGGCGCGGAGCTGTTCGCGATGTCGGCGGTCTGCGTCCGGGCGGTCGCCGAGCGCGCCGAGCACCCGGAGAACGTCGAGTTGGCCGACCTGTTCTGCCGGCAGGCCCGGCTGCGGGTCGACGAGCTGTTCAGCGGGCTGTGGTCCAACACCGACGCGCTGGACGTGGCCGCCGCGAAGCGGATCATCGCCGGCCGGTACGCGTCCGTGGAGGAGGGCGTGGTCACCCCGCCCGCCGAGCAGCCCTGGGTGGCCCGCTGGCAGCCGGGCCCGTCCACGGCGGAGGACGTCCGCCGTCGCATCCCGCCCACGACCTGACGGTTCGGGGCCCCCGCCGAGCGCGGCGGGGGCCAGCCGGTCAGCGGGCGACCGCCCAGGCGATCACCCCGGCCAGGATGAGCCCGTTCAGCCCGGCCAGCACCAGGTACGCGGCCGGCGGGATCCGGCGGCCCTTGCGGACGAAGCTCACCAGCACGCCCGCGTAGATCAGCAGCAGGACCGCGACGACGATCAGGAAGTACAGCACCGGCACACCTTACCGGCCGGTGCGCAGCCCGAGTTCGCGCAGCTCCAGTGCGGCGAGCGCGTCGACCGTCTCGTCGTCGCCGCGGCGCCACGCCTCGGCCACGTCCGGCGCGATCCGGTTCAACTTCGCGAGCGGCTGCCCGGCGAGCGCGCGCAGCGCCAGCAGGTCCCGCCCGGCCGGGGCGGCGGCCAGCGCCTTCGCCGCGCCGGCCCGGCGCATCCAGCGCACCCGCAGCGGCAGCCAGCCGAACAGCACCAGCCCGAGCGGGAAGACCAGCACCGCGACGGTCAGCGCCAGGGCCAGCTGGCCGACCAGTTCCTGCTGGTCGCGGCCGGCCTCGGCGACCGAGCGGGCGGCCTCGGCGGCCTTGGTGAAGGGGGCGGTCAGCTCGTCGCCGACCAGCGGCACCCGGCCGACCTTCCCGCCGGCGTCGGCCAGGTTGTCGGCGAGCCCGCCGCCGGCCCCCTCCAGCTTCTGGCCGGGCACGGCGAGCTTCTCGACCAGGTCGTGCAGCCAGAGCGCGAAGCGGATCGCCGCGTACACCCAGACGACCACGAGCAGATCGGTGAGGAGCTGACGGAGGGCGGTCGGAAAACGGTCGGCGTAGATCTTCACGCGGGACAGCGTGCCACGGCCCGGCCGCCGGGGCACGGGGCAGTTTTCTCAGCCGGCGCAGGCCGGGCAGGTGCCGAAGATCTCCAGGGTGTGGCTGACCTCGGCGTACCCGTGTTCGGCGGCGACCCGCTCGGCCCAGCTCTCCACGGCCGGGCCGGCCACCTCCACGGTCCGGCCGCAGGCCCGGCAGACCAGGTGGTGGTGATGGCCCTCGCTGCACCGCCGGTAGAGGTGCTCGCCGCCGGGTGGGCGCATCACGTCGATCTCGCCCGCGTCGGCCAGCCCCTGGAGGGTCCGGTAGACGGTGGTCAGCCCGACCCGCTCGCCGCGCTGGCGCAGCATGGCGTGCAGGTCCTGGGCGCTGTGGAAACCCTCGACCTCGGCCAGCAGCGCGCTCACCGCGGTGCGCTGCCGGGTGTTGCGCAGCGTCCCCTCGGTCACGGCGGCCCCTCCCCGGCGTGGCTGACCGCGTCCGCCACGATGTGCGCGACGTGCTCGTCCACCAGGGCGTACGCGATCTCCCGGCCGCGCCGCGAGCCGCGCACGACGCCGGCGCCGCGCAGCACCCGCAGGTGCTGGGAGACCAGCGGTTGTGGGGCGCCGAGCTTCTCCACCAGCTCGTGCACGCAGCGCTCGCCCTCGGCCAGTTCGCTCACGATCGCCAGCCGGATCGGCGCCGACAGCGCGCGCAGCAGGTCACCCGCGCCCTCGAAGGCGTCGTACCCGTTCGTGACCGTCACCCCGTAACGGTAACCAATGCCAGCAGCGCCGGCCGGGACGGCCTCACCGGAGGACCACCTCGTGCTCCGGCGGCTCGGCCACCGGCGCGGGGGCCGGTCGGGTCCGCCGGCGCAGCGCCCGCCGGCCGGCCGCCAGCAGCGCCACCACCAGGAACGAGCCGATGGCCAGCAGCACCACCGAGGCGCCGGGCGCGGTGTCCGCGGTGGCGGCCACCCACAGCCCGGCCCCGGCCGCGAACAGCCCGAGCGCCATGGCCGCCGCCATGGTGGCCCGGAACCCCCGCGTCACCTGCTGCGCGGTGGCCACCGGCACCACCATGAGCGCGCTGATCAGCAGCACCCCGACCGCCCGCATGGCGATGGTCACGGTCACCGCGGTGCCGACCGCGAGGAGCAGGTTCAACGCCCGCACCGGCAGGCCGGAGACCCGGGCGTACTCCTCGTCGTGGCAGACCGCGAAGAGCGCCGGGCGCAGCGCCAGCATGGTCACCAGGAGCGCCACGCCGAGCACCGCGATGGTGACCAGGTCGGCCGGCGACGTCGTGGTCAGCGACCCGAAGAGGTACGCGTTGAGCGACCCGCTGCTGGCGTCGGAGAGCCCGACCAGCATCACGCCGCCGGCGATGCCGCCGTAGAAGAGCAGCGCCAGGGCCAGGTCACCGGAGGTGCGCCCGCGCGAGCGGACCAGCTCGATGACGATCGCGCCCAGCGTGGCCGCGACGACCGCGACCAGCACGGGGGAGCGGTTGAGCAGCAGCCCGGCGCCGACGCCGGTGAGCGCCACGTGGCCGATGCCGTCGCCGATCAGCGCCAGCCGGCGCTGCACCAGGTAGATGCCGAGCGCCGGGGCGGCCAGCCCGATGACCAGCGCGCCGACCAGGGCGCGCAGCATGAAGTCGTAGTGGAAGAAGAGGTCCATCACATGCTCCACAGCCCGGCGGGCTCCTCGTCGCAGTGCGGGTGCACGTGGTCGTGGCCCGGCTCGGCGTGGTGGCCGGCCGGCTCCGGCACCGCGCCGTCGTGGCAGATGCCGCCCTGGTGCACGACGACGGCCCGGCCGATCAGCGGGCGCAGCGGCCCCAGCTCGTGGGCGACCAGCAGCACGGTGCCGCCGCCGTCGCGGAAGGCGCGCAGCGCGGCGGCGAACGCCTCCTGGCTGGCCGCGTCCACCCCGGCGGTCGGCTCGTCGAGCACCAGCAGCTCCGGCCGGCCGGCCAGCGCCCGCGCGATCAGGGTGCGCTGCTGCTGGCCGCCGGAGAGGGTGGCGACCGGGTCGCCGGCCCGGTCGGCGAGCCCGACCGCGCGCAGCGCCGCGGCCACCGCCTCCCGGTCGGCCCGCCCCGGCGGGCGCAGCACGCCCCGGCGGGCCAGCCGCCCGGACGCCACCACCTCGCCCACCGTGGCGGGTACGCCGCTGCCCGCGCCGAGCCGCTGCGGGACGTACCCGATGCGGTGCCACTGCCGGAAGCGGCGCTGCGGCGTGCCGAAGAGGGTGACCGACCCGGCGCCCAGCGGCACCAGGCCGAGCACGGCGCGGATCAGGGTCGACTTGCCGGAGCCGTTGGCGCCGAGCACGGCCACCACCTCGCCGGCGGTGACGGTCAGTGAGACGTCGCGCAGCACCGACCGGCCGTCGTAGCCGACGGCGGCGTGCGCGACCTGGATCACGGGTTCGTTCATGAGCAGTCCAAGGCGGTCCGCAGGGTCTGGAGGTTGGCGCGCATCGCCGAGAGGTAGTCGCCGTCGGCGGGCGGGCCCTCGATCGGGTCGAGCACCGCGGTCGTCGCCCCGACCTCGCGGGCCACGGTCTCGGCGACCTTCGGGCTGACCAGCGTCTCGAAGAAGATGGTGGTGGCACGGTGCTCCCGGGCCTCCCGCGCCACGTCGGCGAGGCGCTGCGGGGAGGGCTCGGCGTCCGGGCTGAGGCCGGTGATGCCGACCTGTTCGAGCCGGTAGTGCTCGGCCAGGTAGCCGAAGGCGGTGTGGCTGGTCACGATCTCCCGGCGCTGGCAGGTGGCCAGGCCCCGGGTGTAGTCGGCGTCGAGCCCGGTCAGCTCGGTGCGCAGTGCCGCCGCCCGGGCGGTGAAGTCGGCGGCCCGGTCGGGGTCGATCGTGCCGAGCCGCTCGGCGAGCCGGTCGCCGACGGTGGCCAGCCGGGTCGGGTCCAGCCAGAGGTGCGGGTCGTGGCCGCCGCCCTCCTCGTGGCCGGCCTCGCCCTCGTGCTCGTGGCCGCCGGCCGCGGCGTCGAGCAGCGGCTGCACGCCGGCGACGTCGAACGCCCGGTCGCCGCCGTTCTGCTCGACCGCCTCGTCCACGGCGGGCTGGAATCCGGTGAGGTAGACGATCAGCTCGGCGTCGGCCACCTGGCCCACCTGCCGGGGGTTGAGTTCGAGGTCGTGCGGCTCGGCGCCGGGCTTGGTCAGGCTGGTGACCCGGACCGCGTCGCCGCCGATCTTCTCGGCGAGGAACTGGAGCGGGTAGAAGGCGGCCACCACGTCGACCCGGTCCGGGTCGCTCCCGCCGCCGCCCTCCGAGCAGGCGGCGAGGCCGCCCAGGGTGAGCAGGGCGGCGGTGGCGGCGGCGAGCGCGCGGGGGGCTGAGCGGACGGTCATGTAACTACTGTCCGCGATAACGAAATTGATTGTCAAAAACGCATGATTGCATGTCAGCGCAGGTCAACGGTCAGAGCAGCTTCGCCAGCGCGACCGCGATCAGCAGGGTCAGCAGCAGCAGCCGCAGCACCCGGGTCGCCGGCGCCTGCACCGGCCAGGTGACCGTCATCAGCCACACCAGCCCCGCGGCCAACGCCAGCAGCACCAGGCCGCCCACCGGGCCGGGCACGAAGAGCCCGACCAGCACCAGGACCAGCGCGGCCAGGAACACCGTCGTCGGGTTGAGCCGTGCCAGCCGGGACAGCACGGGACTCTGCGTACGCTGCATGCCACAGACTCTACGAGGAGGAACCCGGTGCTGGTCACCAACCGGTTCGTGGTGGACGCCGACGTGGCGGACGAGTTCACCCGGGAGGCGCACGCCGCGCTCGCCGCGCTCGCCGCGCGCCCGGGGTACCTGCGCGGCGAACTGCTCCGGGCGCTGGACGACCCCGCCCACTGGTGCCTGATCACCGAGTGGGAGTCGGTCGGGGCCTACCGCCGGGCGCTCGGCGGGTTCGATGTCAAGGTCACCGCGGTGCCGCTGCTCGCCCGGTCGGTGGACGAGCCCTCGGCGTACGAGACACTGGCCAGTGCCGCGCCGGACGGCGAGATCGTCGTGGTGGCCAGTGATCGGGCCGCAGGTCCTTACCGCTGAGGCCGGGGGCACTACCCTGGCGCGTATGACCGCTCCCGGGCCGGCCGCCCCACCACCTCCGCCCGTGCCCTCCGGCGTGCCGCCGGTGCCGGGATTCCCGGCCGAGCCCGGCGTCCCCGCGCCGCCGCCCGGTCCCGGCGTCGCCCCGCCGTTCGCCGCCCCGCCCACCGAGGGCGGGCGGGCCCGGCTCTGGCTCGGCCTGGGCGTGGGCGCGCTCGCCCTGCTGCTCTGCTGCGGCGGGGGCGGCGCCGCCGTGGTCGGGCTTGCGGTCAGCAACGTGCAGGCCGTCGAGGAGCAGGGCCGGGCGGTCACCGACGACTACTACCAGGCGCTCGTCGCCAAGGACTGGTCCAAGGCGTACGACCAGCTGTGCGACGACGCCCGGCGGCGCGAGTCCCGGCGCGAGTTCGAGCAGCGGGTGGCCACCGAGCCGCAGGTCTCCGGCTACCGGGTGGGCGAGGTCGACACCACGACGCTGACCGTGCCGGTGGACGTGACGCTGGCCGGCGGCAAGCGGGAGGCGCAGACCGTCACGCTGGCGCCGGACCAGCAGACCGGCGGCATGGAGGTGTGCGGGGTGAGCTGACCGCGCCCCGGTATTCTGCTGGGCTCGGGACCACGGTGGTCGTACCGTTGTCCCGAACCGTCCGGTTCCACTCACATCGCCCCCGCCGACCGCCAGCCGGCGTAGGAGGAAACATGCCAGCCGACCGTATCGACGCCGTCGTCAGCCTCGCCAAGCGCCGGGGCTTCGTCTTCCCCTCCAGCGAGATCTACGGGGGCACTCGGTCGGCCTGGGACTACGGTCCGCTCGGCGTCGAGCTCAAGGAGAACGTCCGCCGGCAGTGGTGGAAGACCATGGTCCAGCAGCGTGACGACGTCGTCGGCCTGGACTCCGCGGTCATCCTGGCCCGCAAGGTCTGGGAGGCCAGCGGCCACATCGCCGAGTTCGTCGACCCGCTCACCGAGTGCCAGTCCTGCCACAAGCGGTTCCGCGCCGACCACCTCGAAGAGGCGTACGAGGCCAAGCACGGCAAGCCGCTCACCTCGCTGACCGAGCTGAACTGCCCGAACTGCGGCAACAAGGGCACCTTCACCGAGCCGAAGATGTTCAACGGCCTGATGAAGACCTACCTGGGCCCGGTGGAGAGCGACGAGGGCCTGCACTACCTGCGACCGGAGACTGCCCAGGGCATCTTCGTCAACTACAAGAACGTGGAGACGGTCGCCCGCAAGAAGCCGCCGTTCGGCATCGCGCAGACCGGCAAGTCGTTCCGCAACGAGATCACCCCGGGCAACTTCATCTTCCGCACCCGCGAGTTCGAGCAGATGGAGATGGAGTTCTTCGTCGAGCCGGGCACCGACGAGAAGTGGCACGAGTACTGGCTCGCCGAGCGCTGGAACTGGTACCTCGACCTGGGCCTCTCCGAGGACAACCTGCGCTTCTACGAGCACCCCAAGGAGAAGCTCTCCCACTACTCGAAGCGCACCGTCGACATCGAGTACCGGTTCCAGTTCGGCGGCACCGAGTTCGCCGAGCTGGAGGGCATCGCCAACCGGACCGACTTCGACCTGTCCACGCACAGCAAGCACTCCGGCGTCGACCTGTCGTACTTCGACCAGACCAAGGGCGAGCGCTGGATGCCCTACGTGATCGAGCCGGCCGCCGGCCTGACCCGCGCGGTGCTGGCCTTCCTGCTCGAGGCGTACGACGAGGACGAGGCGCCGAACACCAAGGGCGGCGTGGACAAGCGCACCGTCATGCGCTTCGACCCGCGGCTGGCCCCGGTCAAGGTGGCGGTGCTGCCGCTGTCCCGCAACGAGGCGCTCTCGCCGAAGGCCAAGCAGCTCGCCACCGACCTGCGCAAGCGCTGGGTGGTCGAGTTCGACGACTCGCAGGCCATCGGCCGCCGCTACCGCCGGCAGGACGAGATCGGCACCCCGTTCTGCGTCACCGTCGACTTCGACACCCTCGACGACAACGCGGTGACCGTGCGGAACCGGGACACCATGACCCAGGAGCGCATCTCGCTGGACCAGGTCGAGCGCTACCTGATCGAGCGCCTGCCCGGCTGCTGACGCTGGTCACGGGGCCCCGACCGGTCGGTCGGGGCCCCGTACACTTGTCCGGTGACCGCCCCGACCCTGCCCGCGCTGCGCCCGCTGACCCTCGGCCCACACCAGGTGTGGCCGCCGGTGGTGCTCGCGCCGATGGCCGGGATCACCAATGTCGGCTTTCGCCGGCTCTGCCGCGAGCAGGGCGGCGGCATCTACGTCTGCGAGATGATCACCACCCGGGCGCTCGTCGAGCGCAACCCGAAGACCCTCCGCATGATCGCCTTCGGCGCCGACGAGCAACCGCGCAGCCTCCAGCTCTACGGCACCGACCCGGAGATCACCGCCGCCGCCGTGCGGATCGTGGTCGAGAAGAACCTCGCCGACCACATCGACCTCAACTTCGGCTGCCCGGTCCCCAAGGTCACCCGGCGCGGCGGCGGTTCGGCCCTGCCGTGGCGGCGCCGGCTCTTCGCCCGGCTGGTCCGGGCCGCGGTGGACGCCGCGTCGCCCGCCGGGGTGCCGGTCACCGTGAAGATGCGCAAGGGCATCGACGACGACCACCTGACGTACGTCGAGGCGGGTCTCGCCGCCCAGGACGCGGGCGTCGCCGCGGTCGCCCTGCACGGGCGTACGGCAGCGCAGCGCTACTCGGGCACCGCCGACTGGGACGCCGTCGCCACCCTCAAGCAGGCGCTCGACGTGCCGGTGCTCGGCAACGGCGACATCTGGGAGGCCGACGACGCGCTGCGGATGGTCGCCCACACCGGCGTCGACGGGGTGGTGATCGGGCGGGGCTGCCTGGGCCGCCCCTGGCTCTTCGCCGATCTGGAGGCCGCCTTCAACGGCCGCACCGAGCGGCGGCTGCCGAACCTCGGCGAGGTGGCGGCGACCATGCGGCGGCACGCCGAGCTGCTGGTCGACCAGTTCGTGGCCGGCGCCCGCAACCCGGCCCGGGGCGAGCGCGACGGCTGCACCGACTTCCGTAAGCACGTGGCCTGGTACCTCAAGGGCTTCCCGATCGGCAGCGAGCTGCGCCGCTCGCTCGCCATGATCGACAGCCTGGCCCAGCTCGACGACCTGCTCGGCAAGCTCGACCCGACCGTGCCGTTCCCGGTGGAGACCCTCGGCCAGCCGCGCGGCCGGACCAACTCCCCGGGCAAGGTCTTCCTGCCCGACGGCTGGCTGGCCAGCCGGGACGACGACACCCCGCCGGACGGCGCCGAGCTGGACGACTCCGGCGGCTGACGGCGGTCAGGCGTCGGCCCGCCCGAGGGCCCGCCGCGTCGCCAGCCCGAGCCACGCCACCCCGGTGTAGAGGGCGACCCGTTCGAGCAGGCCGCTGGGGGCTCCGGGCAGGATGCCGGCGTAGTCCAGCCCGACCAGCGCGGAACAGGCCACGAACCCGATGACCACCACTGCCGTGACGGCCCGGCCGGTGGTCTGCCAGGCCGTGCCGTGACCCGCCCGCCGCAGGTCCCGGCCGAGTAGCCAGCCGGCGACCGCCATCGCCCCGACGAGGACCGCCGCGGCGACGTCGTGGCCGGTGCCGTGCCAGCTCTGTCCGACGCTCGCGCCGGCCGGGTAGCCCAGGCTCGGGTCCATCGGAAGTGCCGCCGCGGCGAGCAGCGCGAGGCCGGCCACGGCGACCGTGCGCCAGCTCCACGCCGTACGAGTCCCTCGGGCGGCTGCCCGCCGCAGGCCGACGGCGGCGAGGACGAGGAGGACGGCGCAGGTCGCGAGCTTGGCGAAGCCCAGCCAGCCCCGGTCGCCGAGGGACAGGTGGCTCACCCAGTGGCGGGCCGGGTCGTAGTCGGGTCGGGTGAACGCGTCGGCCAGGTCGACACCGACGAAGACCAGCGGTGCAAGGGTGGCGGCCACCCGGGCGGTGGGCAACATGGGGACCTCCGCGCGTCGTAAGGCTGCTTGCTGCGAACGGTGTTCGCAGGAATCCTCGCATCCTGCGAACACCGTTCGCAAGCCCCGGGCGGCCGAGCCGCGCCACTAAGCTGGGACACCGTCGCGCTGTCGGGAGGGCCGGACAGCCGTCAGGATCGGAGGACGGGTGGGACAGTCCGCGTCGCGGCCCGCGCTGACCCGGGAGGCGATCGTCGCCGCCGCGCTGGACCTGGTCGGCCGCCGCGGCGTCGAGGCCGTCAGCATGCGTACGGTCGCCGACGCGTTCGGCACCGGTCCGGCGTCGATCTATCGCCACGTCTCCGGCAAGGACGAGCTGTTGGATCTGGCCCTCGACCGGGTGCTGGCGGAGGTGCGCACACCGCCCGACGGCCGGGACTGGCGCCAGGCATTGACCGAGTTCGCCGGCGAGGTCCGAGGCGCGTTGCTCCGCCACGGCGACATCGCCGCCGTCGCGATGTCCGGGCGACCGGTCGGCGGCAACTCGGTCCGCATCGCCGAGGCTCTGCTGGCCACCCTGCGTACGGCGGGGTTCCCCGATGACGTCTGCGCCTGGGCCCTGGACCGGCTCTCGTTGTACGTCACCGCGGACGCCCTCGACACGGCCCGCAAGCGGCTCAACGAGAGGGCTGGCGCCGAGGCGGTGGCCCGGCACTGGGCGGCGGTCGCGGAGCACTACCGCAACCTGTCGGCGCAGGAGTTCCCGCACACCACCGCGATGGGGCAGGAACTGTTCCGGGGTGATCCCGAGGGCCGGTTCGCGCTCGGGTTGGGGGTGTTCCTCGACGGGCTCGCCCTTCAACGGCGTTGAATCCGCGACGACGAAAGGGCCCGACCCCCTGGGGGTCGGGCCCTTTCGTGTTGCTGTCTTGCTGTCGATCGGATCGTCAGGAGGCGCTGTAGCCGCGGGTGGCGATCCAGTCGGCGAGGTTGTCCACGCTGATGCGGTAGGAGG
>NZ_JBEXLR010000096.1:0-24696 GCF_040610095.1 Micromonospora sp. NPDC004540 | reverse complement strand
TGATCGTCGGCGTCGGCGGCGGCCTGGTCCGCCCCATGCAGGGCCGCTGGGAGAACTGGCTGACCCGCGCCGAGCAGGAGTCGCAGGCCATCGCCGACCACGCCCGCGCCTACCAGGCCGGGCGGCGCGACGTCGCTGCGATGCCGACCATGCCGCCGCCGGCCCAGCCGGTCACCAGCCACGGCGCGGAGGCCAGCAACGAGGCCACCATGGTCCTGCCCGAGGCCGGTCGCGCCAACAACTACCGCTGACCGGACGTACGCCACGTTCGGCGCACGGTCCGCTGCGTGCCGACGGCCCGGGGTACGGAGGGTGCCCGATCACCCGCCGTACCCCGGGGGTCCGTCAGCGGACGGTCAGGGTGCCGACCGCCGGGAGCGGCGCCACCACCGGCGGCAGCCGCTTCGGCTCACCCCGGCCGGGCGCACCGTCCCGGGCCAGCGCGTTCTTCGACGCCTCCGCCCGGGTGACCGCCGGCTCGTCCTGGAACGGCTGGGCGTCGCCGGTGCAGAGCGTGCCCCTGGCGGGCAGCGTCCCACTCAGCAGGTACGCGTCGACCGCGCCCGTCACGCAGGCCGAGGTGCCGTAGGCGGTGTGCCCCCAGCTGTCGCTGCTCAGCAGCCGGCTGTTCGGCAACAGCTTCGCCGAGCCGACCGCGCCCTGGTAGTTGGTCGCCGGGTCCCAGTAGTTGCCGACCACCAGCACCGGAGCAGCGGTGGTCCGGTTGAACGGGCCGGTCCAGGCATCCTCGTCGCGCACCGTCCAGGTGTTGCGGGCGCAGGGCGCGGTGCCCCAGGCCCAGGCCCGGCCGAAGTACGGCGCCCGCTTGTCCTCCCTGGCCGACAACGCCGGCCAGGCGTCCGCGCTCGTCGGGTGGTACGCGTCGGTGCAGTCCACCGTCAGGAACGTCTCCAGCCCGTTGTCGTACGGGAAGTCGTAACCGCGCTGCTCGCGGGCCTGGGCGGCCCGCCGGGCCACCGCGGAGCGCGCCTTCGCCGTGGCGGACGCGGCGGCGGCCGGGTCGGTCAGCACCAGCAGCTCAGCGGTGAGCTCCACGACGTACTGCCAGCCGTTGGGGTCGTAGAGGTTGCCGAGGGTGGCGCCCACGAAGTCGGCGTAGCTGACCGTGAACTGCCCGAGGTCCGGGTCGTCGACCACCAGCGGCTTCTTGCGCAGCCGCTGCGCCACCGTCTCGTACGTGGCGACCGGGTCGCCGCCGGAAGCCAGCGCGCACTTCTCGGCGCCGGCCCTGCCGCACCGGACCAGGATCTCGTGCAGCGCGTGGTACGCGCCGTCGGCGCTGCGCAGTCGGGTCTCCTGGAGCTGGTTGCGGGCCTTGCCCTGGCCGACCCAGGCGTTCGGGTTGAGCACCCCGTCGACCACCAGGGCGCGGAACCGGTCCGGGAACATGTTGGCGTAGTACTGGCCCAGCGCGGTGCCGTAGCTGAAGCCCAGGTAGCTGAGCTTCTTGTCGCCGACCGCGCGGCGCAGAACGTCCATGTCGCGGGCCACCTCGGCGGTGGACGCCGCGCCGGTCAGCGGCCGGCCGGTGGTCGAGCAGCCCCTGCCGACCGCCTTCGACGCGGCGACGTACGCCTTCTCCTCGGCCTTCGTGTAGGGGAAGGCGACCTTCAGCCCGGCGTAGGCCCGGGTCTGGTCCTTCACCGACGGGAAGCACTTGACGTTGTCGCTGGAGGCGACGCCACGTGGGTCGACGCCGACGATGTCGAAGCGGTCGAGCAGGTCGTCGCCGAGGAAGTAGGGCGCGGCGAGCGCGATGCTGGTGCCGGAGCCGCCCGGGCCGCCCGGGTTGAGGAACAGGCTGCCGACCTTGTGCTGCTGGTCGCGCGCCTTGACCCGGAGCACCGCGACCTCGGTGGTGGCACCCTTCGGGTTGTCGTAGTCCAGCGGGAGCCGGACCGTGGCGCACTCGGCGTAGTCGTAGCAGGCGTACCAGCCGAGCTTCGGCGTCGGCACGCGGTCGACCCGGCGCGCCTCGACGGCGCTGGTCCGGTCGTACGCCGCCGGCTGCGGCGTGCGGGTCGCGGCCGCGGCGGGCGCGACCGCCGATCCGGCGAGGACGATGCCGGCGATCCCTGTTGCGGTGAGGGACCCGATTGCACGTGGCATGTGGCTGCCTTCCGGTGGGGAACGGGGTCCGTCGAGGAGACCTCGACCCCCGTCACTTTAGGGATCACGCCCCACCGGAGTCGCCCGCCAAACGCGGACAGAAGCGACAGATTGCCGATTGATGTAACAGAATCTTCTTGATCGACGCTTTTGCCATCCTCCTGGCTGGAGGATGACCTGCCCGGTAACGGGTCCGACGGGAAGCCGTCCCGGTCCGGCGGTTGACAGGTCGACGCTCTGGGCCATGCTTGTCGGGTGAGTTCGTTCCCGAAGCCCGATGCGCGGGTCAAGGCCGTCGTCGCGTCGCTGGCGGCGGTGGCGGCGCTGGCGACGCTGGTGGTGTGGCGCCCCGCCGGCATCCTGTCGGTGGTGCTGGCCCTGATCTGCGTCCTGCTCGGCATGGTCGCCGGGGTGACCGTGACGGCTGCCCGGCAGGCCCCTCCCCGCGCCGACACCCCGACCGAGGAGTGGCCGGTCCCCGCCGGGTACGGAGTGGACGCCGACACGCTCGAGGCGATCGACCCCCGGGCGGTGCGGCGGCTCCGCACGCCCGTCGGCGGCTACGCGGGTGACGCCGACACGCTGGAGGCGATCGACCCGCGGGCGGTCCACGACCTGCGGGCGGCCGGCGGCGGATACCCGGTGGACGCCGAGACGCTGGGGACGCTCGATCCCCGAGCGGTGCGGGAGCAGCGGGCGGCGAACGGGGTCAGCGACCGGTGAGGGTGGGCACGGCCAGCGCGTCCACGCCGCGCCCCGCCAGGCACCGATAGGTGCGGTCCAGCTCCGGCCCGACCGGCGGCAGCACCTCGAGGTTCCAGCCGGTCACCTGCCGGAGGCCGCTGGTCAGCCGGAACGTGCCGAGGTTGCAGACCTGCCGGACGGCCGGGTCGGCGACCACCGCGTCGTGGCCCGCCCCGGCCAGCGCGGCCGGCAGGTCGCCCTCGGCGTAGGTCTCCCAGGTGTGCCGCCCGTCGCAGGGCACCCGGGTCGCCTCGGCCCGGTCGCGGCGCAGCCGCACCGGGCCGTAACACTCCAGTTCGGACGCGCAGTGCGCGCCCGCCGGCAGTCGGACGTCCCCGGCGGCGCAGCCGGGCAGCACCTTCGCCCCGGACGTCTCCACCGCCCCGCTGGCCACCGGCGTCGGCGACACCACGGTCGGCGCGCCGCCGGCCAGCCAGGCGCCCACGCCGGCCGAGGCGGCGAGCGCGAGCACCCCGGCCCCGCCGAGGAACCAGCGACGCGGCCAGCGCCGACCGCGGTTCGGCACGGTCGGGTGGGTGTCGTCCGTCGGCGGTCGCGGGCCCGGCTGGCCGGTGCGGGTCAGCGGCTGGCCGCCCGTGGTCGGGCCGCCGCTGACCGGCGAGCCCGGGTAGGGTGCGCCGCTCACCGGCGCGGCGCCCGGGTCGAGCGGGAGCGCGGCGAGCATGGCCCGCAGGTCGACGGCGGACGGACGCTCACCCGGGTCGTTGGACATGCCCAGCCGCAGCACGTCGATGAGCTCGTCGGGCACGCCGGGCAGGCCGGGGATCGGCTGCTGGAACATTTCCAGCACCGTGACCAGGCTCGGGTTGCGCTCGGACTGCCAGCGCGGCGGGCGGCCGTGCATCACCGCGTAGAGGGTGGCGCAGAGGGCGTAGACGTCGACGGCCGGGCTGGGCGGGCTGTGGCTGAACATCTCCGGCGGCGCGTACGCCGGGGTGAGCACCTCCAGGGTGACCGAGGCGTCGCGCACCTCGGCCAGCACCGCGAGCCCGAAATCGGCCAGCACCGCCGGGTTGAAGTGCGAGTAGAGGATGTTGGCCGGCTTCACGTCCCGGTGCAGCACCCCGGCCGCGTGTGAGTGGGCCAGCGCGTCGGCGATCTTCACACCGAGGTCGCGGGCCTCCACCGCGCCCAGCGGGCGCCGGCGCATCCGCTCCGCGTACGAGCCGTCGCAGAGCTCCATGATCAGGTAGGGGTGCTGGTCGATGGTGACCCCGACGTCGAACAGGTCCACCACGTGCGGGTGCGAGGACATCTTGCCGGCGGCCCGCGCCTCGCGCAGGAAGCGCGCCTGGTCCCGCTCGCTGTCCAGCGTGCGGTTCTCCACCTTGACCGCGACCTCACGCCCCACCGAGATCTGGGTGGCCCGGTAGACGGTGGCGTAGCCGCCCCGGGCGAAGACCTCCAGGTCGGTCAGACCGGGCACGATGGGCAGCCGCAGGGCGCCGGGCGGGGTCTCGGTCACGACTCGAAAATACCCAACGGTTCCGGTCGCTCAGCGCACCGCGTCGGTCGCCGGAACCGGGCCCAGGCCCGGAGCGGCGTCGTCCGCCGCACCCGGACCGGCCGGCCCGGCGGCCGCCCGGCGGGCGTCCCACCACAGGCCGACGGCGGTCGCGACCGCGCCCAGGCCCTCCCAGGCGGCCACCCCGAAGAACCGGCCCGGCGCGACGTCGGAGAGCACCGCGATGGTGAAGACGGTGAAGGTGACCAGCCGGAACCAGACGGTGAACCGGTAGAACGGCCGCCACTCGGTGGCCACCGCGAGCAGGTAGTAGACCCCCATGTTGAACGAGGCCATCGAGGACGCGGTGAGGAACGTGCCGGTGTAGTCACCCGGGGCGCGCTCGGCCGGCACCTCGAAGCCGAGCAGGCGTAGCTGCGTCTCGGGCCAGATCAGCCCCAGCGCGCCGAGCAGCAACGCCAGGAGCCCGAAGACCGCGATCGTCCAGCCGGCGCCGGAGCGCGGCAGCCTCATCGTTCCTCCCCATGTGCGGCCGTCGGCGGGACGGCCCCTCAACGCCCTCACGCTAACCGCCCACTCCGACGGACACATCCCCGGAACCGGCAGAACCGGAGGCGGGATCAGCCGCCGGCGAGGCGGGCACGGAGCGCGTCGGCGACGCCCCGCTCACTGCGCTGCTCGGTGGCGTACGCCAGCCGCACCGCCTCCTCGGCGCTGGCCAGCGCCTCGGCCGGGCGGCCGCAGGCGGCCAGCGCCTCGGCCAGCACCATCCGCGCGATGACCTGGCTGCGCACGTCCTCAGCCGGGGCGGACACCGCCCGCTGCGCCCAGTCCAGCGCCTGCTCGCGCTGGCCGTGGGCGAGCAGCGCGGACGCGTACCGGGCCATGGTCTGCCGGCGGGAGAAGAGCAGCGACGGGCTGTTGGCGGCGGTGGTGGCGACCGGGGCGAGCAGCCCCACGGCGGTCGCCGGGTCGCCGGCGGCGAGCCGGGCCATGGCGAGCAGCACCCGGGGCGCCACCTGGGCGGGGGCCTGCGGGTTGTGCGGCTCCACAGTGGTCAGCACCGACCGGGCCTCCCGCTCGGCGGTTTCGGCGTCGCCCATGTCCAGCGCCACGAAGCCGCGCATCGTCCCGGCCATCCCGGTGAGCAGCGGGTGCGCGGTGCGGTCGGCGTACTCGAGGGCGTCGGTGAGCAGGTCGGCGGCGTGCTCCGGCTCGCCCAGCCCGCGCGCCACCACCCCGCGCACGACCAGCGCGAAGCCCTGCCCCCAGTCGTCGCCGACCTCGGCGAACTCGCGGTACGCCCGGCGCGCCGCACGGTCCGCCTCGGCCAGCTCGCCCAGCTCGGCGGTGGCGTACGCCTCGACGGCGCGGAGCGTGCCCACCGCCCACGCCTCGCCCACCCGCTCGCCGAACGGCAGGAACACCTGCGCCATCCGGCACGCCTCGCGGAGCCGGCCGGCGAGCAGCCGGGCGAACGCCGTGGTGCCGCGCAGCCAGGCCCGCCCGTACGGGTCCTTCAGCTCGGCGAAGAGCCGGGCGGCCCGGCCGAGCACCGCGTCGGTGCCGGCGAAGTCGCCCCGGGTGGTGGTCACCCAGGCCAGGTTCTGCAACGACCAGGCCTGCCCGCGCGGGTCCTTGGCGGCGAGGCTGACCTGGTAGGAGGCGGCCAGTCGGCTGCTCGCCTGGCCCAGCCGGCCGGCGATGAAGTCGGCCATGCCGAGCCGGCGCATCGCCGAGGCGCGCATGGTCGGCAGGTTGGCGGCCGTGGCCACCTGCAACGCCTCCTGCCAGCTCCGCTCGGCCCGGGCGGCGTCGCCCAGGGTCTGGTGGGCCTGCCCGGCCAGCAGCAGGGCGCTGGTCCGGGTGGCCGCCGCGTCCCCGGCGTTGGCGGCGATCTTCTCGGCGAAGGCGAGCGCGTCGGTCGGGCGGCCGATCTGGAGCAGCGCCCGGGCGTGCACCACCCGGTCGGCCAGCGGCACCCCGTCGCGGGCCAGCTCGGCGGCGCGCTCGGCGTACTCGACGGCCAGCGCCGGCTCCCCCGACCGCAGCGCGCGGCGGGCGGCCCGGCCCAGCGCGGCCACGCCCAGCGGGACCACCGCCCGGGCCGGCGCGTCCGGGCGGAGCTTGACCGCGTCGGCGAGCCCGGCGGCCCGCTCGACGTGCTCGGCGACGAAGTCGTCCCGGGCGGACTCGGTGAACCCGCCCGGCGGTGTGGTGCCGCCGGTGGCGCTCTCCGGTGCGGCCCACCGGGCCAGCGCGGCGTGCCGCTCGGCCAGTTCGGCCTTGCTCACCCCCGCGTACGCGGCCTCCCGCATCAGCGGGGTGGCGAAGGCGAACCCGGTGCGGGTGCGGTGCAGCATGCGACGTTGCAGCAGCTCCTCCACGGCCCGGTCCAGCTCGACCGCGGCCACGGCGGCCGGCCGGCCGTCCCGCCCGACGCGCTGCTCGCGAAGCGCCTCCAGCGCGCCGCCGGGCACGGTGTCGCCGACCACCGCGGCGTCCCGCAGCACCGAGCGGGCGTCCGGCGGCAGCGCGTCGATACGCGCGGCGAGCACCGCGGCCAGGTCCCGGGAGAGCAGCCGGCTGCCCAGCGAGCCGGGCGCCAGCCGCCAGCCGACGTTGGCGTCCCGCCCCGGGCCGGCGGTCAGCGCGCCGCGCTCCATCAGCAGGGTGACCAGCTCGGCCAGGTAGAACGGGTTGCCCTGGGCGGTGGCGAGCAGCCGGTCCGCGTCGGTCGCCGACAGCTTGCCGCCGCTCAGGTAGCTGGTGAGCAGCCGGGAGGCGTCGGCGCCGCGCAGCGGGGGCAGCGCGTGCACCTCGGCGTCCGCGACCCGGGTCAGCGCGCCGGCGGTCCGCACCAGCTCGGGCCGGCCGAGCAGCAGCACCAGCACCGGGCCGCTGAGCCGGTTGAGGGTCAGCGCGAGCGCCTTGATCGTCTCGGCGGTGGCGTCGTGCAGGTCGTCCACCACGATCACCAGCGGCGCCTCCAGGGCGAGCGCGCTGAGCAGTTCGGCGACCGCGTTGGGCACCGCCTCGGCGTCCGGTGGCGGGGAGGCGACGTTCCACTCGCCGTTCTCGGCGGCGGCGGGGAGTTCGGCGTACCCGAGCAGGGCCAGGAGCTGGTCCACGGCGAGCGGGGGCAGGTCGCCGGGGAGCCGGCCGAGCCGCTGCCCGAGCCGGCGCAGCCGCTCCTCGACCGCCGGCCGGGTGAGCGCGGTGGCGGGGTCGTTGGGCAGGCCGACCGCCGCGCGGACCAGGTCGGCGAGGGGGGCGAGCCGGCGCCGCTCGCCGAACGCGGCGCAGCGGACGGAGAGCACCCGGGCGCCGGTGTGCGCGGCGTAGCGGCCGGCGCCGACGTCGTAGCCGGCGGCCAGGCGTTCCACCTCGGCGGCGAAGCGGGACTTGCCGATCCCCGCCTCGGCGGTCATCAGCAGCACCCGGGGCTCGGCCCGGTCGATCACTTCGGCGAGCCGACCGGCGACCCGGCCGATCTCGGTCTCCCGGCCCACGAAGGGCGCCTCGTCGCCGAGACCGGACCGGGTGCCCGGCGCGTCCAGCAGGCCGAGCAGCTCGTACGCCTCGACCGGCTCGCGCTTGCCCTTGAGCCGCAGCGGGCGCAGCGCCCGCCAGGAGGCGACGTGCCGGGTGGCGGCGGAGGTGCGCGCGCCCGCGTAGACCGCGCCGACGGCGGCGGCGTCGGCGAGCCGGGCGGCGGTGTTCACCGTGTCGCCGATGACGGTGTACTCGATGGCGGCCTGGATGCCGGCGATCACGTCGCCGGTGTTCAGCCCGACCCGCAGGCCGAGCGGCGCGCCGCCGCCCCGCTCGTCGTCGAGCACCCGGCGGACGGCCCGCTGCATGGAGAGCGCGGCCCGGACGGCCCGCTCGGCGTCGTCCTCGTGCGCCACCGGCGCGCCGAAGACCGCCATGATCCCGTCGCCGGTGAGCTTGTCGACGTGCCCGCCGAAGGTCTTGACCGCGCCGGCCAGGGCGGCCAGCACCCGGTCGGTGACCGCGCCGACCCGTTCCGGGTCGAGGTCCTCGGACCAGGAGGTGAAGTCGGAGAGGTCGCCGAAGAGCACGGTGACGACCCGCCGCTCGGCGGCGGGCAGCGTGGCGGCGGCCGGCAGCGCGGCACCGCAGTTGTGGCAGAACCGCGCGCCGGGTACGGCGACGGTTCCACACACCGGGCAGGTCACGGTTGCTCCAACCCCGCAGCCCCGGCGCCGGATTCCCGGGCGGGCACCCCGAGGTACTCCAACTGGGCCCGGACCGACCATTCGGCGGCCCACCACAGCGACCGGTCGACGTCCGCGTAGACCCGCTCGACCACCTCGGGCGCGGTGGTCGCGCCGGCGGCCACCGCCGCCCGGACCTGGTCGAGCCGGGCCCGCCGGTGGGCCAGGTAGAAGTCGGCCGCCGCGCCGCAGTCGGCCAGCGCCGGGCCGTGCCCCGGCAGCGCCGGGATCCCCCGGTACGTGCCGAGCAGTTCCAGGCTCGTCAGGTAGTCGCCGAGGTGCCCGTCCGGGTGGGCGACCACGGTGGTGCCCCGCCCGAGGATGGTGTCGCCGGTGAGCACGACCCGCTCGTCGCCGTGCCCGACCAGGAAGCAGACCGAGTCGGATGTGTGCCCGGGGGTGGCCAGCAGGCGGATCTCCAGGCCGGCGTCGAGCGCGGCGTCCGGGGTCAGCGGCGCGCCGCCCACGGTGTGCGCCGGGTCGGCCGCGAGGACCGGCACCCCGCCGAGCAGCTCGCTCAGCCGCGGCGCGCCCTCGGTGTGGTCGCCGTGCCCGTGGGTGATCAGCACGAAGCCGACCGGGCCGTGCGCGGCGAGCGCGGCGAGGTGCCCCTCGTCAGCCGGCCCGGGGTCGACCACCACGGCGTGCTCGGCGCCCGGGGCGCGCAGCACCCAGGTGTTCGTGCCATCGAGCGTCATCGGCCCCGGGTTCGGGGCGCGCACCAGCGTCACCCACTCCGGCAGCTCGTCCGCGAGCGCCCCTGCGGCTCCGGTCACAGGCCCCATGGCAGCGATCGTACGACCCCGCCCGCCACTCCCCGCGATCTTGCGGTTCCGCCAGGTGTTATGTCCCCCCGCGGGCCATCTGCCCACCGGGAAACCGCAAGATCGCGGGTACGGAGCGTCAGGCCACCTCGACGATGACCTCGACCTCGACGGGGGCGTCGAGGGGCAGCTCGGCCACGCCGACCGCGCTGCGGGCGTGCCGGCCGGCCTCGCCGAAGACGGCGCCGAACAGCTCGGAGGCGCCGTTGACCACGCCGGGCTGGCCGGTGAAGCCGGGCGCGCTGGCCACGAAACCGGTCAGCTTCACGATCTTGACCACGTTCTCCAGGCCGACCAGCGAGTCGATCGCGGCGAGGGCGTTCAGCGCGCACCGCTGCGCCAGGTCCTTCCCCTGCTCGGCGGAGACGCCGTTGCCGACCTTGCCGGTGGCGAGCAGCTTGCCCTCGGCGAGCGGGAGCTGGCCGGAGACGTAGACGTGCTGCCCGGACTGGACGGCCGGCACGTAGCTGGCCAGCGGCGCCGCCACCTCGGGCAGGGTCAGGCCGAGTTCCGCGAGCTTCGCGTGCGGTCCGTTGCTCATGCGATGCCGTCCTTCGTTCGCGACTGCGGGGCTCGCAAACCCGGCTCACTCCTCGCGCTCACGGCATCAGCCCTTCGGACGCTTCAGGTAGGCGACGAGCTGCTCCGGGTTCGGGCCGGGAACCACGGAGACCAGCTCCCAGCCGTCCTCGCCCCAGTTGTCGAGGATCTGCTTGGTCGCGTGGACCAGCAGCGGGACCGTGGCGTATTCCCACTTCTGCATCGAGTCAAGGCTCCCTTGCCTGGCATGGACTTCGGTCAGGCACAGCCTACGGTCCGGCGCCGCTACGGGGACGCGGGACGCTGCTCGGGCGGACCGGACGGCTCGCCGCAGGGGCCCTCGTGGTCGTACCACTGGGGGCACCGGGTGCGGTCGGGCAGCAGCAGGTCGCAGAAGACCCGGTGCCGGTTGTTCTGGTCGTCGGCGGTGGAGACGGTGGTCTCGCCGGCGTCCAGCTCGCCGAGGAAGCCCAGCGAGGTGGCCACGGTGCCGGCGAGCGCGGTGGCCGCCGCCAGGTCGGGGACCCGGACGGGCAGGTGGATGACGTAGCCGGGCTCCTCCTCGTCCCGTCCCCGCCCGCCCGGCCGGACCAGGGCGCGGACCAGCTCGGCCGGCGGCCGGTACGACCGCTCGTTGAACGGCACTCCCGTGCCGGGCCCCTCGGCGTCGCCGGGCCGTCCCGCCCGGTCGCCGGGGGGAAACTGGGCTCGGGGAATGTTCTCCGCGTCGCGCATCCGCTGCCTCCGGGCCTCGTACCTGTTCACAGTCACCACCATCCGGCTCGGAACCCATGCCCGGTCCGGCCCCCGCGTCGCGACGAACGTAGGACCTGGGAGGAGTCCCGGCAACGGGACGCGCACGTCCGGTCACCTCCAGTCACATATGCGACACATTCCCGATCCGGAAGGCGACGGCGGATTCACGTTCGACGCGGCACGGCACGGCGTACGCGGGGCTGGCAAGCCGCCCGCCGACCGCTACCCTTCCCGTCTGGACGAGCGCCCACGCTCGCCCGCCACGCTCGATCACGTGTCCGTCGCCTGGGGCGGCGGCGGCGCGCCGCACTCCGGGGGACGACATGACCCAACCGCCCATCGGTGGCGCCACCGGCTCGCCCGGCGATCCCGGCCACCACGAACCGCCCGCCGGCGCCATGCCGGCCCCCGGGGCCCTGCCCGCGCCCGGCTACCCGCCGTACCCACAGCAGCCGGCGGCCCCGAAGAAGCGGCGCGGCCTGCTGATCGCCTCGATCGTGCTGGCTGCGGCGATCCTGCTCTGCGGCGGTGGCGGCACGGCCGCGTTCCTCACCCTGCGGCAGGCCGAGGACGGCCAGGGCGCCAAGGAGCCGACGGTCGCGGTGGACGGCTTCCTCACCGCGGTCTACCAGGACCGGGACGCCCGCAAGGCGGCCACCTTCGTCTGCTCCGCGTCCCGGGACGACGAGAAGATCGCCGCCAAGATCGCTGAGGTGCAGAAGTACGCCGGTCGGTATCAGAACCCGCGGTTCCGCTGGACCACCCCGAAGGTGGACAACCAGACCGGGGAGCGGGCCACGGTCAGCACCAAGGTCACCATGACCACCGCCGACGAGAAGGTGGCCGACCAGGAGCTGCGCTTCACCGTGGTGCAGAAGACGGGTTGGTGGGTCTGCGAGGTCGGCTGACCGCGGCGGCTGGATAGGCTCGACGGGTGGCAGCGACTGAGCAGCCGGCCGATTCCGCCGGCAGATGGCCGGCCCGCCTGCACGTGGTGACCGGCAAGGGCGGCACGGGCAAGACCAGCGTGGCGGCGGCGCTGGCCCTCGGGCTGGCCGCCGGCGGCCGGCGCACCCTGCTGGTCGAGGTGGAGGGGCGGCAGGGCATCGCCCAGCTCTTCGGCACCGATCCACTGCCCTACGAGGAGCGACACCTCACCGAGGCGCCGGGCGGCGGTGAGGTGCGCGCCCTTGCGGTGGACGCCGAGGAGGCGCTCCTCGAGTACCTGGACATGTTCTACAAGCTCGGCGCGGCCGGCCGGGCGCTGCGCAAGCTGGGCGCCATCGACTTCGCCACCACCATCGCCCCGGGCCTGCGGGACGTGCTGCTCACCGGCAAGGTCAAGGAGGCGACGACCCGGACCAGCGGGCAGCGTCGGGCGTACGACGCCGTGGTGCTGGACGCACCGCCGACCGGGCGCATCGGCCGCTTCCTCAACGTCACCGCGGAGACCGCCCGGCTGGCCAAGATGGGCCCGATCAAGACCCAGAGCGACGGGGTCTCCGCGCTGCTCCGCTCGCCGATGACCGCGGTGCACGTGGTCACGCTGCTGGAGGAGATGCCGGTCCAGGAGACCGTCGACGCGATCGCCGAGCTGACCAATCTCGGCTTCCCGGTCGGCCGGGTGATCGTCAACGGTGCCCGGCCCCCGGTGCCGGCCGGCCGCCCGGTGACCGCCGCCGAGCTGAAGCGCGGGCTGGCCGCCGCCGGCCTGCCGACCGACGCCCGGACCGTGTCGGGACTCGCCGCGGAGGCCCGTGACCAGCAGGTACGCCGGGAGCTGGAGGATTCGCTCCGCGCCGACCTGGTGGAGCTGGGCCTGCCCCTGACCGAGCTGCCGCTGCTGCCCGCCGGGGTCGACCGCGCCGGGCTGGAGGCGCTGGCCGAGACGCTCGTCCGGGCGGATTGACTCACACCTGCGGCCGGCACGGAGCAGAGAGACCCTCGAGACCGATACGCTCGATTGGTGCCTTCCGAAGACGCGGCGCCACCGCTGGACGTCGACCAGATCCTCGCCGATCCGGGCGTGCGGATCGTGGTCTGCTGCGGGGCGGGCGGAGTGGGCAAGACGACCACCGCGGCCGCGCTGGCGCTGCGGGCGGCCGAGCGGCACGGGCGGCGGACGGTGGTGCTCACCATCGACCCGGCCCGCCGGCTGGCCCAGTCCCTCGGCCTGACCGAGCTGGACAACACCCCGCGCCAGGTCAAGGGGATCGACGTCGAGTCCAGCGGCGGCCAACTGCACGCCATGATGCTCGACATGAAGCGCACCTTCGACGACGTGGTGCTCCAGCACACCGATCCGGCGAAGGCGGCGGAGATCTTCGCCAACCCCTTCTACCAGGCCATGAGCTCCACCTTCGCCGGCACGCAGGAATACATGGCGATGGAGAAGCTGGGCCAGCTGCACGGCCGGGGCGAGTGGGACCTCATCGTGGTGGACACCCCGCCGTCCCGCTCGGCGCTGGACTTCCTGGACGCGCCGGCCCGGCTCTCCCGCTTCCTCGACGGCCGGATGCTGCGGCTGCTGCTCGCCCCGGCCCGCAGCGGCGGGCGGAGCATGTTCAGCTTCGTGACGGCCAGCTTCGGGATGTTCTCGAAGGTGGTGCAGAAGGTGATCGGCGCGCAGCTGCTCACCGACCTGTCCGGCTTCGTGGCCGCGCTGGACTCGATGTTCGGCGGTTTCCGGCAGCGGGCCGAGCAGACGTACCGCATCCTTCAGGCCCGGGAGACGGCGTTCCTGCTGGTCGCGGCCCCGGAGCCGGACGCGGTCCGGGAGGCCGCCTACTTCGCCGGCCGGCTGCGCGCCGAGCGGATGCCGCTGGCCGGCCTGGTGCTCAACCGGGTGCACCGGCCGGCGGTGCCGGAGCTGTCCGCGGCGGACAGCCTGGCCGCCGCCGAGCGGCTGGCCGGCGCGGGCGGGCACGAGGGCACGGCCGAGGTGCTGCGGGCGCACGCCGCGCTGGCCGAGCAGGCGGTCCGCGAGCAGCGGGTGGCGGCCCGGTTCACCGAGGAGTTCCCGGCAGTGCCGGCGGTGTCGGTGACGGCGCAGCCCGCCGACGTGCACGACGTCGACGGGCTGCGGACGATCGGCGAGGCGATCAGCCGGCGCTGAGGCGTCGACCGAACGGCGCGTCGGTCAGTTGGCCGTGGTCACGAGGACCTTGTCCCGACCGGCCTTCTCCTTGGCGTTCTTCTTCATGGCCGCCTCGAACATCTTGCGCCAGCTGGTCACCTGCGGGTGACGCCGCAGCAGCGCACGGCGCTCGCGTTCGGTCATGCCACCCCACACACCGAACTCGATCCGGTTGTCGAGCGCGTCGGCCAGGCACTCGTACCGAACTGGGCAGCTCCGGCAGATCCTCTTCGCCACGTTCTGTTCGGCGCCCTGTACGAACAACGCGTCCGGGTCCCCGTTCTGACACGCCGCCAGTGACGGCCAGTCAGTGATCATGCCCATCTGTACACGTCCCCCCTTGCAGTACCTACCGACTTCGCGCCACCAGCCGTCGAATTCCCCCCGGTCGTCCGGGCCGGCCTCCCCAGGGCGGCGCGGACGACGTGTGGCTGCTGTCGCCGCCACCATCATGCTGTGTAGTCGCCTGATTACGCAACGTTGTCGGCGAAATCCATCATTCCGGACACTCCCGGCTTCCCGGGCTTTCGCCCGCCGTCTACCCCGCCGGAGTGGGTGAAAACGCTGCGCCGCTCCCCCGTTCGGAGGAGACTTCTGCCAGGTTTCACGCAACCACGCACCGGGGTTCGTGCGTTTAGCACAACGAGACCGGCGCGCGCAGGAAATGGGGAAACTTCCCCGCGCGCCCCTCGTTCCCTACTCGCGTACCCTGTCGAGGTGACCTGGATGCGGAAACGTGACCACAACGTGCTGACCAACGCCGCATCGCTACTCATCTGTGGCCTGTTGGCCGGCGTGGTGGTCGCAGCGGCGGCCTTCCCCGCGGTGGCGATGTCCGGACTGGCAGCCAAGGCGGGAGCCGAAACCTTCGGCGCGCTGCCCAAGGAACTGACGGTGGCCCGGGCCCCGCAGATCACCTACCTGCTGGCCGCCGACGGCAAGACCCCGCTGGCCACGATGTACGACGAGAACCGGCGCGACGTGAAGCTCAAGGACATCTCGCCGATCATGCAGAAGGCCATCATCGCGGCCGAGGACCACGACTTCTACAAGCACAACGGCGTGGACCTCAACGGCGTGGCCCGGGCGTTCGTCAACAACCAGTCCGGGGCCCAGCGGCAGGGCGCGTCGACGCTCACCATGCAGTACGTCCGGCTGGCCATCTCCTACTCGGCCACCCACCCGGCCGACGTGGTGGCCGCGACCGAGGACACCAGCGCCCGCAAGCTGCGCGAGATGCGCTACGCGCTCCAGATCGACAAGGAACTCTCCAAGGACGAGATCCTCGAGCGCTACCTGAACATCGCCGCCTTCGGCAACGGCGCGTACGGCATCTACGCCGCCAGCCAGGTCTACTTCAACAAGCCGCCGAGCAAGCTCGACATCCAGGAGTCGGCCATGCTGGCCGGCATGGTGAAGGCGCCGACCGCGTTCGACCCCACCACCCCGATCGGCTACCCCCAGGCGGTCGACCGGCGCGACTACGTCATCAACAACATGGTGCAGATCGGTGCCATCACCCAGGAGCAGGCCGACCAGGCCAAGAAGATCAAGCTCAAGGTGGCGAAGAAGCGCACCCCGAACGGCTGCGTCGCCACCAACACCCGCTCCTGGGGCTTCTTCTGCGACTACTTCTACCGCTGGTGGCTCCAGCAGGAGACCTTCGGCTCCACCTCCTACGACCGGGAGCGGCGCCTGAAGAGCGGTGGCTACACCATCACCACCACGCTCGACGTGCAGGCGCAGAAGGCCGCCGACAAGGCGGTCCGCAACCACCTGAGTGAGGACAACAAGGCCGCCCGGATGGTGGCCGTCATCGAGCCGGGCAGCGGCCGGGTCCGCGCCGTCGCGGTCAACCGGAACTTCAAGCTCGACGACCCGGACCACCCGCAGAACAAGATCTCCAGCGACCCGAAGAAGGCCAAGAAGAAGATCCGGGGCAACCGCCCGAACACGGTCAACCCCCTGATCAGCGGCGGCGCCGGCATCACCGGCTACCAGGCCGGCTCGACCTTCAAGATCTTCACCCTGGTGGCGGCCCTGGAGAAGGGCTACCCGCTCGACTACACCATCAACGCGCAGCCGCAGTTCAAGTCGGAATACATCATCGACTCGGGCAACCCGGCCGCCTGCAAGGGCACGCACTTCTACTGCCCGCAGAACGCCTCGAAGTCGATGGCCGGCGTGCACAACATGTGGAGCGCCTTCGGCTTCTCCGTCAACACCTACTTCGTGGCGCTCCAACAGCAGGTCGGCGCGGAGAACGTGGTGAAGGCCGCCCAGAAGCTCGGCATCACCTTCCGGGCGTCGAACGACGCCAGCTTCGCCGCGGACAAGGACGCCGCGCACCAGTGGGGCGCGTTCACCCTGGGCGTCTCGCAGACCACCCCGCTGGAACTGGCCAACGCGTACGCCACCCTGGCCGCCGACGGGAAATACTGCGAGCCGATCCCGGTGCAGGAGATCCGCGGCCCGGACGGCGACAAGCTCGACATCGCCAACCCGCACTGCGAGCAGCGGATCAGCACCGAGGTGGCCCGGGCCGCCGTGGACGCGGCGCGCTGCCCGGTGGGTGACCACTCGTCGACCACCAAGTGCAAGACCGCCACCGCCGGCAACGTCCGCGGGATCGTCAAGGCGCCGGTGGCCGGCAAGTCCGGCACCACCGACTCGGACAAGACCTCGGCCCTCGTCGCCATGACGAAGCAGTACGCGGTGGCCGGCATCGAGGCCGACCCGGACTGGCCGCAGACCAACCAGAAGATGGGCCACGACGTCCCGAACGGCATCAACCCGGCGGTCTACGAGACGCTGCGGGACGCCATGAAGGGCAAGGAGCGGAAGGACTTCACTCCGCCGAGCGGGAAGATCGTCCTGGGCGACCAGCGGTCCATCCCTGGCGTGAAGTGCGAGTCCATCGAGACCGCCAAGTCGCGGCTGCGCGACGCCGGCTTCGAGCCGGTGGTGGCCAGCCAGAAGGTCCCGTCGGAGTGCCCGGTGGACACCGCGGCCGGCACCAGCCCGGACGGGCGCACCATCAAGGGCGGCGTGGTGACCATCGAGGTCAGCGCCGGTGGCGGTAACAAGCCGAAGCCCGGGCCCGGTGGGGTGATCGTCCCGCCGCCGGCCGGTCCCACGAAACCGGGACGACCACGCGGCTGACCCGAGCAGACGACAGCGGGCGGGCACCCACCAGGGGTGCCCGCCCGCTTCGTCGTAGCAGGGCGGTCAGAGACCGAGCTGCCGGCGTACCTCGGCGGCGACCCGGCCGCCCTCGGCCCGGCCGGCCACCGCGGCCTGGGCCGCCTTCATGGCCGGGCCCATCTGCGCCTTTCCGGTGAAGCCGCCCGCGGCGAGCGCCCCCGAGACCAGCTCGGCCAGCTCGTCGTCGGAGAGCTGCTTGGGCAGGTAGCGCTCCAGCACCTCGCCCTCGGCGGTCTCCTTGCCGGCCTGCTCGGCGCGACCCGCGTCGGCGAAGGCGGTGGCCGCCTCCCGGCGCTTCTTCGCCTCCTTGGTCAGCACGGCGAGCACCTCGTCGTCGCTGAGCTCGCGCTTTTCCCGGCCGGCGACCTCGGCGTTGCCGACGGCCGCGAGGGCCATCCGCAGCGTGGAGGTGGTCAGCTCGTCGCGCGCCTTGAGTGCGGCGCGCATGTCGGCGGTGAGACGGTCCTTCAGCGTGCTCATGGACGGTCAAACTACCCTGAAGGCCATGCGAAAGCGCACACTATTCCGGCTCGCGGCCGGGACCGTCGCCGCCGGCGCGGCCACCCTGGCGTACGCGTCGCTCATCGAGCGCAACATGTTCACCCTGCGCCGGTACGACGTACCGGTGCTCCCCACCGACGCCGAGCCGCTGCGCGTGCTGCACCTGTCGGACCTGCACATGATGCCCGACCAGCGGCGCAAGCAGGACTGGGTGGCCTCGCTGGCCGCCCTCGACCCCGACCTGGTGGTGGTCACCGGGGACAACATGGCCCACCCGGACGCGGTGCCGGGCGTGCTGCGCGCCCTGCAACCGCTGCTCGACCTGCCGGGCGCCTTCGTCTTCGGCTCCAACGACTACACCGGGCCGGTCCTGAAGAACCCGTTCACCTACTTCCTCCCCGACCGGGAGTACACCGAGGGCGTGCCGCTGCCGTACGAGGAGCTGCGCGACGTCTTCACCGGCGCCGGCTGGGCGGACCTCAACAACGCGCGGACCACCCTCAAGGCCGGGGGCCGGGAGATCGAGCTGGTCGGCGTGGACGACCCGCACATCGAGCGGGACGACTACCCGGCCGTGGGCGGGCCGGTCAGCCCGGGCGCGGCGCTCTCCATCGCGCTCGCCCACTCCCCGGAGCCGGCCGTGCTGGACCGGATGGCCGCCGACGGCTTCGGGCTGCTGCTCGCCGGGCACACCCACGGCGGGCAGGTCTGCGTGCCCGGGTACGGCGCGCTGGTGACCAACTGCGGGCTGCCCCGGTCGATGGCGCGCGGGCTGCACCGCTGGCCAGGCTCCGACTCCTGGCTGCACGTCTCGGCCGGCCTGGGCACCCACCCCACCGCGCCGGTGCGCTTCGCCTGCCCCCCGGAGGCCAGCGTCCTGACCCTGATCCCCCGCTGATCACACCGGCGCCGCGGCCGGGGGTACCGAGTTTGACCATCGGAGCGGGTGGGCTACTATTTGTCGGCACGCCTCGGGGTGTGGCGCAGCTTGGTAGCGCGCTTCGTTCGGGACGAAGAGGTCGTCGGTTCGAATCCGGCCACCCCGACCAGAGGTAAAGGCCAGGTGAGGACTCCTCACCTGGCCTTTTGCTATCCCCCGACGATCTTCTCCACCGGGATCAGACGGGGGCGCGCCGCGGGATGGCGACGCGCCCCCGGCGGTCAGACCAGTCGCTGGGAGCGGGTCGCGGTCACCGTCGCGGTGCCGCTGGTGGAGAGGCCCGAGATCAGGTACGCCCGGTAGGTGCCGTCCGCCAGCACCGTCCACAGGTCCGGCGTGCCGTCGGCGTTGATGTCGGCGGCCCAGAGGGTGCTGATCGCGACGCCGGTGTTCCAGTTGGCGGCCACCTGGTGCTGCGTGTAGGTCAGCGAGCCAGTGCCGTCGCCGTTGTCGACCAGGCTGACGCCGGTCCAGAGGTACAGGTCGCCGGTGCCGGCGTTGCGCAGGAAGAGCGCCGTGCCGGAGGCCAGCTCGGTCCCGGTGATGCTCCAGTTCTGCCAGTCGGTGTCACCGGCCGGAGTGCGGTTCGTCAGCGTGGTGTTGAAGATGACCATCCCGGGTGCACCCAGGTTCGGCAGGTAGCCGAGGTTGTACCCGTGCACCGGGTCCCCGTAGCGCCCGATCAGGTCCGGCATGCCGTTGTCATTGCCGTCCGCCCCGAACGCGTTCGCCAGCTCGAGGGGGGAGTTGCCGTTGGGGTCCAGGAGCTGCTCCCGCGCGATCGTGGCCTGGGACGCCCCGCCCTGGTAGGGGTTCTGCATGGTGCCGTCACCGGCGCCCGCGATGACACCTCCGCCGCCCGGGTTCACGCCCCCAGGCGTGTAGTACAGGAAGTCCTGCCGGTCGAGGCCCCAGAAGCGGCCAGTGATCACCTGCGCGCCGTCGAACTCCGTCGGCGAGCCGACCGTCCCGGTGCCGGTGCCGGCCTGACCGATGTTGGTGGCCGGGGTCTGCACCTTGCCGGTGCCGACGCCGGTCTTGCGGGACTTGACGCCCAGCGCGGACCAGACGCCGGAGCCGAGGCCGGTGCCGGGGCCGCCGGCGGCGACCAGGTCCGGCACGCCGTCGCCGTTGAGGTCCTTGTCGACCGGGCCGCCGCTGACGGTCGGCGCGGGCGCCGGCTTCGCGGCGGCCTGCGCCGGGAAGGCCGGAGCGAGGGCGGTCAGCGCGAGCGTCACGGGCGCGGTCCAGGCGAGCAGGCGACGCGGACTGAAAGGATGTGTCATTGCTTCCCCCCGTAGTTGAGGAATTTGCCGCCTGGACGGTAGTCGATCAGGGCGACAGCCACGGCCCGGTCTGGTGAGGGCTTCTGGGCCGTCAAGCGAGCAGCCTGCGATCCCGGTCCCGCTGGGGCGGGTGGAATCCCCCACGGCACCCCCGGGTGTTGCGGTAGAAGTTTGGAGTGAGCCGGACTCGGCTGGAGCAGTTCAGTGATGCGGTCTTCGCAGTCGCGATCACGCTACTCGCGCTGAACCTCGCGGTGGCCGGCCCGGGTCACGGCCCGCTCCTGCACCAGGTCGCGGACCACTGGCCCTCATTTGTCGCCTACCTGGTCAGCTTCGCCACGATCGGGCTCATCTGGGTCAACCATCACGCCCTCATCGTGAACGTCGCCGTCGTCGACCGGAACCTGGCCCTCCTCAACCTGGTCCTGCTGCTGTTCGTCGTCCTCATCCCGGTGGACACGGCGACGGTGGCCAAGTACCTCGCGCTGGGTGGGCACGACGCCCGTGTGGCGGTGATCCTGTATGCGGCCGCGTTCCTCGGGATGGCGCTGAGCTTCGCGGGGATCTTCGAATGGACCCTGCGTCCGGGGCGGCTCCAGCAGCCGGTGCCGGAGCGGGGCCGGTGGACGGCGCGGCTGCGGTTCGGGGCGTCGACGATCCTGTATCTGGCCGCGATCGCCGTCGCCTTTGCCAGCGCGCCGGTCGCACTGGCCATCATCGCCGCCGTCCCCGTCTACTACATCTTCGAACGCGCCCCGACGGTCGGCTCTCCCGCGCAGCGATAGCTGCGCCCGGCACGATGTGCACGCGCGGCGGTGGCTCGACCGCCTGCGGGACGAGGAGACGGTCCAGGGCGGCCACCGGACGGGCGGCACGCGTCCGGCCACGGGCGGTTGATCAAACTACCTGGCAAGGTTGATGCCATGGCCGCCATGATCCGATCCCGCCTGACCGATTGGACCACCCTCCTACCCCTGATCGCGGTCGTCGTGCTCGCGGCCACCTGGGGCCGGCACCTGCCCGGCCCGCTGATCGCGACGGTGGCCGCGTTGCTCGCCGGGGCCGTGCTGGCGGCCGTGCACCACGCCGAGGTGGTGGCGCACAAGGTCGGCGAACCGCTCGGCTCGCTGGTGCTCGCGGTGGCGGTCACCGTGATCGAGGTCGGTCTGATCGTCACGCTGATGATCAGCGGCGGCGACAAGACGCAGGCGCTCGCCCGGGACACGGTCTTCGCCGCCGTGATGATCACCTGCAACGGCATCCTCGGCCTGTCCCTGCTGCTCGGCGCGCTGCGGCGGCGGGTGGCGGTGTTCAACCCGGAGGGGACCGGCGGGGCGCTGGCCACCGTGGCCACGCTCGCCACCCTCAGCATGGTGGTGCCGACCTTCACCACCAGCCGGCCCGGTCCGGAGTTCTCCCCCGCGCAACTCACCTTCGCGGCGATCGCCTCGCTCGCCCTTTACGGCCTTTTCGTGATGGTGCAGACCGGCCGGCACCGCGACTACTTCCTGCCGGTCACGCAGGAGGGCAGCATCATGCCCGAGGACGCCGACGGCGGGCACGCCGATCCGCCGTCCACGCGTACCGCTCTGGCCAGCCTGGCGCTGCTGGTCGTGGCCCTGGTCGCGGTGGTCGGGGACGCGAAGACCATCTCCCCGGCCATCGAGGCGGGCGTCGAGGCGGCGAACCTGCCGCAGGCGTTCGTCGGCGTGGTTATCGCCCTGCTGGTGCTGCTGCCGGAGACCCTCGCCGCCGCCCGGGCGGCCCGCCGGGACCGCGTGCAGATCAGCCTCAACCTGGCGCTCGGCTCGGCCATGGCCAGCATCGGCCTGACCATCCCGGCCATCGCGCTGGCCTCGATCTGGCTGGACGGCCCGCTGCTGCTGGGGCTGGGCGGCACCCAGATGACGCTGCTCGCGCTGACCGCGGTGACCGGCGTGCTCACCGTGGTGCCGGGCCGCGCGACCGTGCTCCAGGGCGGGGTGCACCTGGTGCTGCTCGCCGCGTTCGTCTTCCTCGCGGCCAGCCCGTGACCGTCGCGGGCGGTCAGTCGTGCAGTTCGGTGCGGGCGACCTCGGCGAACGCCGCCGACAGGTGGTCGGCCAGGGGCCGTCCGGTGGCCGCGAGCAGGTCGGCGACGAGCAGCGGGGCGTGCCGGGCGATCGCGGCCGGGTCCGGCGGCGCGTCGTCGTCTCCCGGGTCGTAGACGCCGAGCGCGCTCGCCAGCAGCACCAGCAGCACGTGCGGGTCGACGTCGGGTCGCCAGGCCGCGGTGGACCGGACGCAGCGCTCCAGCACCTGGCGGACGTCGTCGCCGTCCAGCCCGTCCGGGTGGCTCTCCTCCAGCAGCAACCGGACCACGCCGCCGAGCACCAGCCCGGCCCGGTCCGCGGCGGCGAGCCGCTCGACCGCCGGCTCGTACGTCTCACCGTCGCGGTCGGCGGCGGCGGTCACGGCCTCCGTGGCGGCCTCGGCGATCTCCCGGGCGGATGCGGGGAGGTGGCGCCAGGTCGTGGTCACCGGGCCAGCATGGCAGACCGCACCGACAGGTCACCGGGCCGGCCGGAGTGTTTTGAGCTCGAATATCCGGGGCAACGAGATCCGCACCGTTGATCGAGCGGCAGGCGGCGCCCGACAGGCCGGAAGCGCTCGGTCGTACGTCATGACAGGACCGTGGCACGCGACGCGCGTACCGGAAATGGAGCTGGCCGTGAGCACACCGGAACTCACTCCGTTGTCCCTGGACGAGTTGGCCGCAGAGGCGGCGACCGCACTGCCCACGAAGGAGGTGATCTCTCTCCTCGACCTCAACGTGGACCTCGACCTCGGGCTGGATCTCGCGGCGCCGATCGACCTCGCGGTGGCCGCCAACGCCAACATCGCCGCCCCGATCGACGCCGCTGTGGGCGCCAACATCCTCTCCACGGGCTCGACCGCAGCCGCCCTGTCCGACCAGGGCGTCCTCATCGACCAGGCCATCTCCGGCCACGCGATCGCCACCGCCCCCCAGGACAGCGCGATCGACCAGTCCAACGACGTGATCGACGGCGGCACGACCGACCCGGGCACCACCGATCCGGGCACCACCGACCCCGGCACCGGTGACCCGACCGACGGGGACGTCACCGTCCCGACCGACCCGGCGTCGATGCTCGACGGCGACCTGCTGAACGTCGACGTCAACGTGGCCGTCGACGCCGACCTCGCCGCGCCGGTCGCCGGCGCGGTCGCCGCCAACGCCAACGTCGCGGCGCCGATCGATGCCGCCGTCGCCGCGAACGTCGCCTCGGTGGACTCCAGCGCCACCGCCATCTCCCAGCAGGACGCGATCATCACCCAACATCTCGACGACGTGACGGCGCGGGCCACGGCCGACCAGCAGGCCGAGATCACCCAGTAGCGCGATGAGTGTCATCTCGCCGTCCGACCCGATCACCTCTTCGGGGCGGGGCGCCGTCAACACGGTGCTCCGCCCTGCGGGGGATCCCCGACCGGAGCCGGACACCGCCGAGGCCACCGGATCCGACCCGCGGGAGGGCGTGCCCGCCCACGCGCCGGGACTGGAACTGCTGGGCGAACTGCCGGGCTCCGGATACCGCCAACCACCCGGGCTGGTACGGCGTGACGACGGCCAGACCTGCCAGCTCACCCGGCTGCTGTACCTCGTTCTCGAGGCGATGGACGGCCGGCGCGGCTACCGGGAGATCGCGGCGCTGGTGAGTCGAAGGATCGACCGTCTGGTCACCGCGGACAACGTCCGCATGCTGACCGAGCAGAAGCTGCGCCCGCTCGGGCTCATCGCACGGTCCGACGGCTCCGCGCCGACGGCGCGAAAGGCCAATCCCCTGCTGGCGCTGCGGTTCCGTCTCGTGGTCTCCAACCCTCGGGTGACCCGACGGATCACCCGGCCGTTCGCGGCCCTGTTCCGCCCACTGGTCGTCGCCCTCGTCCTGGTCGCCTTCCTGCTGTCCACCGGATGGGTGCTGTTCGAGAAGGGGCTCGCCTCCGCCACCCACCAGGTGTTCGACAAGCCGGGGCTGCTGCTGCTGGTCTTCGCGATCACCATCGTCTCGGCCGGCTTCCACGAGTTCGGGCACGCCGCGGCCTGCCGTTACGGCGGCGCCACCCCCGGCACCATGGGCGTGGGCCTGTACCTGGTCTGGCCCGCCTTCTACACCAACGTCGACGACAGCTACCGCCTGGGACGGGCGGGCCGGATCCGCGTCGACCTCGGCGGCCTGTACTTCAACGCGATCGTCGCGGTGGCGATCTTCGCCACCTGGGCGGTCACCCGGCGGGACGCGCTGCTGCTCGTCATCGTGGCCCAGGTGCTGCAGATGCTCCGGCAACTGGCGCCGTTCGTCCGCTTCGACGGCTATCACATCCTGGCGGACCTGACCGGGGTGCCGGACCTCTACGCCCGCATCAGGCCGACGCTGCTCGGCCTGCTCCCGACGCGGTGGAACCGCCCGGAATCCAAGGTGCTGAAGCCGTGGGCCCGGTTGGTGGTGACCCTGTGGGTGCTGATCGTGGTGCCCCTGCTCCTGATCACGCTGGTGCTCATGGTGACGGCCCTGCCCCGGGTCGTGGCGACCGCCTGGCAGGGCCTGCAGCGGCAGTCCGTGCTCCTGGTCGCGAACTGGGTGGACGGGGACGTCCCCAGCATCGGCGTCCGGCTGCTGTCCGTGCTCGCCATCTGCCTGCCCCTGCTCGGCACGGCGTACCTCCTGGTCCGGCTGGTGCGGCGGACCGTCCGCTCGGTCTGGCGGGCCACGGCGGGCCGGCGGCTGCACCGCGTCGGCGCGGTGGCGGCCGGCGGTGTCGGCGTGGAGTATGTGTCCAGGGCGCCCAGTCCGCCGCTGGACGGGCTGATCGACGACCTGCACGCCCTGCTCGCTGCGGCGAAGG
>NZ_JBEXLR010000095.1:0-24790 GCF_040610095.1 Micromonospora sp. NPDC004540 | reverse complement strand
TCATGGGCGGGTCATCGTGGTCTGTGTGTGGCGGCTGGAACACAGGACAACTGGGCGGCCGGCGGCGTCCCGGATCACACGCCGCGTCGGCTTCCTGCACAGGTGGCAGCGATACCGCCGAGCGCGAAGACGAGCAGCAGCGCCGGGGGTCGGCGCCGGCCGCACAGCTCGCGGACCAGGTCGAGCACCTCGGCGGGGACCGGGTCGGTGTGCGTGTCGTGGTAGAAGCCACCCTGCTCGGCGCCGCCGGCCACGTGCACGTAGGCGATCCGGTCCAGCGGCAGCCGGTCCAGCAGGGCGGCCGGGTCGCCGCCCCGGTTGCGGGCGTTGGCGTGCACGTTGGCGACGTCGAGCAGCAGCAGCGCGCCGGTGGCGTCGAGGATCTCGGTGAGGAAGTCGGCCTCCTCCAGCTCGTCGTCGGGCCAGTCGAAGAGCGCGGCGATCGGCTCCAGGGCCAGTGGCACCGGAAGCTCCGCCTGCGCCCGCCGCACGTTGGCCACCACCGCGGCCACCGCCTCCCGGCTGCGCGGCAGCGGCAGCAGGTGACCGGCCTCCACGCCGCCGGCCCGCACGAACGCGATGTGCTCGCTGACCAGCGGCGCGTCCAGCGCCGCGGCCACACCGGCCAGGTGCGCCACCCGGGCCGGATCGACCGGTTCCGCGCCGCCGAGGGAGAGCTTCACCCCGTGGGGTACGACGGTGACGCCCCGCCCGCGCAGCTCGGCCAGGCCGTCGGGGAGCGGCCCGGCCGGGGCGACCGTCTCCGCCACCACCTCGACGAAGCGCAGCCCGGGCAGGCCGGCCACGAAGCCGGCGATCTCCGGCCGCCACCCGATGCCCACTCCGGAGAGGCCGGCGGTCATCCGCCGCACCCGCCGCCACCGCCGCAGCCGCCACCGCCCCCGCAGGAGCTGCCCCCGCCGCACGAGCTGCCTCCGCCGCACGAGCTGCCCGAGCTGCCCGAGGACCCCATCGCGTGGCGCTGGATCTCGGCCTGCTCGGCGAAGCCCGGGTCCATGGTCCAGAGGGTGGCGGTGCCGAACAGCGCCACGGCCATCGCCGTGTCGGACGTGCCGTAGGTGGCGTACGCCGGTGCGGCGGAGGGGCGCAGCCAGGTGTGCCGGCGGCGCAGCTCGCGCAGCGCCCGGGTGGCCGCCCGGGTGCGCCACGGCACCCGGTTGAGCAGGAGGAACGCGATGAAGAGCGGCACCAGGGTGAGCATCAGCCAGCCGGCGGGGCGGCTGTTCGAGATGCCGACGAAGGCCCGGACGAAGCCGAGCGCCAGCAGGGCCCCGACGAGCACCGCCCCGCGGCGCAGCGTCGCGCGCCGCTCCTTGTCCAGCGCCAGACCGCGGCGCACGAGACCGTCACGGAGCTCGTCGAGGGCGCGCCGGACCCACTCGTCCTGGCCCAGTTCCCGGGAGCGCAGGCCCCGGCTCGCCGCGTGGTGGATCGCCTGGTCCAGCGGGGTGGCCCCGGCCGGCAGCGGGCCGCCGGTGGTGAGCCGCCGGTCAGGGCGCACGCCGACCGCGCCGGCGCGGCGCAGGCCGCCGAGCGCGGTCCAGACGGCGAGCTGGTCGCCCCCGTTGAGGTACGCCGCCTGCTGCGGCCCGAGCGGCCCGTCGCCCTGCACCGGGGTGCCGGCCAGCCCGCGCCACCGGTAGACCAGGGTGCCGGCGACCAGCACGACGGCCGCCACGACGTACCAGCGGAGGAAGACGGGGCCGGGGATGCCCCAGGTGTCGCCCGCGAGGACTGCCATGCTCTGCTCCTGTCGCGAGGGGGTCGCGGCTCATTGTGGAGCAGGTGCGCCAGCGGTGATCTCTCCGGCGGATCGAGTTACCGGACCGAGACGTGGCGCGGTCAGTGCCGGCGGACGGCCTCCTCGACCAGGTCGAGCACCCGGCCCAGGTCACCGGCGGGACGGCCCATCGCCAGGTGCAGCACCAACCCGTCGTACGCCAGCTCCAGGAACTGGGCCAGCACGTCGATCGGCACGTCGTCGCGGAGCACCCCGGCCTCCCGCTGGCGGAGCAGGCGCTCCCGGGTGGCCTCGGCGATCGCCGCCGACCGTTCGGCCCAACGCTTGGCGAACGCGGGGTCGGTGCGCAGCCGCCGGGAGACCTCGAGCTGGCTGCCGAGCCAACCGGTGGTGTCCGGGGAGACCGCCCGGGCGAGCAGGTCCCGCATCACCTGGACCAGACCGTTGCGGGCCACGGTCTCCACCATGACCGCGGCGTCGTCCTCGGCCACCGCGAGGAAGAGCGAGTCCTTGTCCCGGAAGTGGTGGAAGATCGCGCCGCGGGAGAGCCCGGTAGCGTCCTCCAGCCGGCGGACGGTGGCACCCTCGTAGCCGTGTCGGGCGAAACACGCCCGTGCGGCGGCGAGGATCTCCTGCCGCCGCGCGTCGAGCTGGTCCTGACTTACTCTGGGCACGTAACGATCGTTCCAGGTGGACCCGGCCGATGCAAACCGTACGTACGGCTTGAGATTCGCCGCGCCGGTTACCATCCTCCGGTGACCCAGGCCGTGCCCCTCCCCACCCGTCCCCTGACCGTGGCCACCGTGCAGGCCGAGCCCGTCCCCGGTGACGTCGCCGGCAACGCCGCCACCGCCGCCCGCCTCGTCGGCCGGGCCGCCGGCGCACGGGTGGTCGTGCTGCCCGAGCTGTTCCTGCCCGCGTACCACCCGCCGACCCTGGGCGCCGATCCGGCCGGCACCGACGTGGCCGCCGATCCCGACGGCGGGGTCGACGACCCGCGCCTCGATCCGCTGCGCGCGGCCGCCCGCGACAGCGGTGCGAGCGTGGTGATCGGTGCGGCCGTCCGTCACCCCGACCGGCGGCGCACCATCTCCTCGCTGGTGGTCGACCCGACCGGCGCGGTCACCGCCGGCTACGACAAACAGCAGCTCTGGAGCGGTGAGCGCGAGCTGTTCGACGCCGGCCGGCGGGGCGCCACCCTGCTGGTCGACGGCTGGCGGTTCGGCCTCGGCATCTGCTACGACGGCTGCTTCCCCGAGCACGGCCGGGCCGCCGCCGACGACGGCGCGCACGGCTACCTCTGCCCGAGCGGCTACCTGGCCGGCTCCGAGCACCGCCGCGACCTCTACTACGCCGCGCGCGCCCTGGACAACACCATGTACGTGGTCTTCGCCAACGCGGTCGGCGGCGCGGACCCGTGGCGCTTCAACGGCGGGGCCGCGATCTACGAGCCGGAGGGGCGGCCGCTGGCCCGGGGCGCGGACACCGGCGAGGACGTGCTGGTGGCGACCCTCGACCCGGCCGCCCTCGCGGCCACGCGTGCGGCCCACTCCATGCTCACCGACCGCCTGCCCGACCAGGGGCTCGCCCGAACGGCGCTCATCGGCTGACGGACGGCGTGGTGGCCTCGGCCCTGTCGGTGGCGCACCCCCGTCCCGTAAGGTGCCCGAGTGCCGTTGCTCCTGCTGGATCTGGACAACACCCTGCTCGACCGCGACGCGCCGTTCCGCGCCTGGGGTGAGCGGTTCCTGGACAGCATCGGCGCGCCGCCCGCCGACATCGACTGGTTGCTCTCCGTCGACGCCGACGGCCTGACCGACCGGTGGGACGTCGCCGACGCCATCCGGGACCGGTACGGGCTGCGCATGCCCTCCATCGACCTGGTCGAGGAGCTGCACGACGGCGTGGTGGCGTTCACCCGGCTGGATCCCCTGGTGGCCTGCGCGCTGCGGATCGCGGACGACGCCGGCTGGGTGCCGGTGGTGGTCACCAACGGCACGTCCCGCCAGCAGGACGCCAAGATCCGCCAGACCGGGCTGGACCGGTACGTCGCCGACTGGGTGATCTCCGAGGAGGCCGGGGTCAGCAAGCCCAACCCGCGGATCTTCGCGCTGGCCGCCCAGCGGGCCCGGATGCCGCTGCGCGGCGCCTGGGTGATCGGCGACAGCCCGGAGGCGGACATCGGCGGGGCGACCGCCGTCGGGCTGCCCAGCGTCTGGCTGCACCGCGGGCGCCGCTGGTCGGACACCCGGTTCGCGCCCACCCGCACGGTGGACGGGCTGATCGCCGCGGTGGCCGCCGTCCTGGCCGGCTGAGCGGTAATTCGGTTGACCCGCCCGGTGCCGCCCGTGAGCATGGTGCGGCGCGAGGGCGCAGCCGGGTGCAGCCCGGTCGAGGAGAGGAGGTCGGTCATGGCCGTCTTTGCAGGGTCGTACCACCTGCCTCCACCAGCCTCGATCGAAGGACCGATCCACCCGTGCGCGATCACGACTTCCCGGCGCCGCAGCGCCGTGGCCGCGGCAAGAGCCGCTTCGACGACGACGAACCCTATTTCCTGAAGCGGGGCCGGCACGCCGAGCCGGCCCTCGCCGACCCCGACGCCGAGCCGGACGCGGAGGACCACTGGTCCTCCTGGGATCAGGCCGTGCACGGGCCCGAACCCCACCCGGAGTGGCTGGTCACCGAGCTGGCCGCGAAGGACACCGAGCTGGGCGTGCTGAAGACCGGCAAGGAGGCGGACGTCCATCTGGTCCGCCGCGCCGTGCCGGACACCGACCGCGGCTGCCTGCTGGCCGCCAAGCGGTACCGGGACCCCCAGCACCGCCTCTTCCACCGCGACGCCGGCTACCTGGAGGGACGCCGGGTCCGCCGGTCCCGGGAGATGCGGGCGATGGCCGGCCGGACCTCGTTCGGCCGCCAGATGATCGCCGGCCAGTGGGCGGCGGCCGAGTTCGCCGCCCTCGCCCGGCTCTGGGAGATCGGCGCCGCCTCCGGGCGGATCGCCGTGCCCTATCCGGTGCAGCTGCTCGGCACCGAGCTGATGCTGGAGTTCGTCGGGAACGCCGAGGCGGGCGAGGCCGCGCCCCGGCTGGCCCAGCTCCGGCCGGAGGGCGCCGACCTGCGCGACCTGTGGGAGCAACTGGTCGAGGCCCTGGTCGTGCTGGCCCGCGCCGGGTACGCCCACGGCGACCTGTCCCCGTACAACCTGCTGGTGCACGCCGGGCGGCTGGTCATGATCGACCTGCCGCAGGTGGTCGACGTGGTGGCCAACCCGCAGGGGGCGGAGTTCCTGGGCCGGGACGTCCGGGTGGTGGGCACCTGGTTCACCGCCCGCGGCCTGCCGGCGGCGGACACCGACCCGGAGGCGCTGACCGAGGTGCTGCTGCGGGAGGCGGGCCTCCGCTGAGCGCGCCGCGTCCCGGGCGGGTGTGGGCCCGCCCGGGACGCCGGCACGGGGCAGGGCGCCGGCCCGGAGTCACTGGAGGTAGCGCTCGACCTCGGTCACCGGGCGCTGGCCCTGGGCATCCGGGTCGCCGTGCGCCTGGCGCGCCGCCCGGCGGCGGCGGAGCAGGTCCCAGCACTGGTCGAGCGACTCCTCCAGCGCCCGCAGCCGCTCCTTGGCCTCGTCGTCGGTGCCGGCCTCGTGCTCCTGCGCGGCCGCGCGCAGCCGGTGCTCCTCGTCGACGAGTTCGGAGATCCGGCTCAGGATGGTCTTGTCGTCCATGCCCGAAGCTTGGCACAGGGGGCGGGCACGCGCCCGCGTTCTCCCCAGCCGGCCGGCGGGAGTTGATCGCCCGGCGCCGGCCACCGGGTGGCGGGCGGCCCGGGCCGGTCGCCGCCGGCCGGTCGACGGCACCGGGTGCGGACCTGCGCCGGGAGCCGGCGGCGCGGTCCAGGGTGGACGGTGGGTCCACACCGGAAGCCTTCCGGCGTGACGTAAATCCCACTCGCTCCATTGTCGACGGCGGGATTGTTGTGCAGTGAGATATTTTCCTGTCCGTCTTTTTATCCGTCGTTCAGGATGGCATGCTCGCGGGCAACGTCACGGGTCATGACGGCGTCGCGACCCTGGGTAGAACTGAGGGAGCCATTCACGTGGAGGAGTCGCCGACCGCGCCCCGGCCCACCGGGCGGCCCCACCCCGTCCCCCTCCGGCAGATCCTGCCCGGCATGCTCCGCGACCCGGCCCGCGCGCTGATCGACGTGGGCAACCGCACCGGGGGCGCGCTCGTCCGGCTGAACCTGGGATCGTTCCGCCCCTACCTGGTCACCCACCCCCGGCACGTCCAGCACGTGCTGCGCGACCGGGCGGACAACTACGAGCGGGCCGGCGACGGGCTGTTCTGGCGCCCGGTCAAGCGGCTGTTCGGTGAGGGCATCCTCGGCGAGGGGCAGATCTGGTCGGCCAGCCGCCGGATGCTCCAGCCGATGTTCACCGCCAAGCGGGTGGAGGCGCTGATCGACGGCATGGCCGACGCCATCCGGGACGCCGTCGACGAGCTGGACGAGCCGTTCCGGGCCGGCCGCCCCGTCGACATCGGCGCCGAACAGGCCCGGATCGTCAGCCGCGCGATCATGCGGGTGCTCTTCGCCGACAAGATCTCCGTGCCGGACGCGCTGCGGGTGATAGACGCGCAGGACGTCATCGCCACCGCGGTGATCCCCCGGATCGTCGTGCCGTTCGCCCCGCTCTCCCTGCCCATGCCGGGGGATCGCCCGTTCCGCCGCGCGGTCCGCATCGTCGACGAGGTGCTGGTGCCGATCGTCCGGGAGACCCGGGCCGTGGCCGACCAGGGCGACGACATCATCTCCACGCTCTGGCGGGCCCGCACCGACGACGGCCGGCAACTCGACGAGCGGCAGGTCCGCAACGACACCGTGGCCATGTTCGCGGCCACCACCGAGACCACCATCAACGTGCTCACCTGGGCCTGGCCCCACCTGGCGCAGCGGCCCGACGTCGCCGACCGGCTCTACGCCGAGATCGACCGGGTGGTGGGCGACGAACCGGTGCGCCGCGAGCACCTCGCCGAGCTCACCTACACCCGGATGGTCCTGGACGAGCTGCTCCGGCTCTACCCGATCGGCTGGATCATCCCGCGCCGCGCGGTGGCCGCCGACGTCATCGACGGCGTGCCGATCGAGGCGGGGGCGACCATGGTGGCCAGCCCGCTGATCACCCAGCGGATGCGGCAGTTCTGGGACCGGCCGGACGAGTTCGACCCGGAACGGTTCCGGCCCGAACGGGTCCGCGCCCGGCACCGGTACGCCCACTTCCCGTTCGGCGGCGGCCCGCACCAGTGCCTCGGGATGTACCTGTTCTACCTGGAGGCGCAGCTCATCCTGGCCACGATGCTGAGCCGCTACCGCTTCCGGCTGCGCCGTCCCGGCGTACCCGGGCTGCGGCTGGCCGCGGCGCTGCGGCCACGGGACCGGGTCGAGCTGACCCTGCTCGCCGCCGACCGGCGGGCGGAGCCGGCATGACCGGCGGGGAGGTACCGGATCCGGTCGCCGCCGCCGCGGAGCAGGGGCGGATCTGCGCGCTCGCGGCGAAGGGCCAGCGCGACCTGGCGCGGTGCGCCGCCGGGCACGCCGAGCTGTTCCCCGGCCGGCCGTTCGACGCGACGCTGTTCAGCAGCATCGCCCTCGCGATGGCGTTCAGCGCCCCCTGGTGCACCGCCGAGGAGCTGGCGCTGACCAACCGGGCCGTGCTCTGGGGCTTCGCGGTCGACTGGCAGGTCGACCACCTGGCGGCCTCCCGCTCGGAGGTCGACCGGATCGCCAAGACCTGCCTCACGGTGGTCGACGGCGCCGCGCCCGACGACCCGCTGGGCCGGTTCCTCGCCGAACTGCGCGACGACCTGGCCGCCGCCCCGGCCTACGCCGAGCTGCGCGGCTCGTGGCGGGACGCGATGGAACGCACCCTCGACGCGATGGCCCGCGAGTGGGAGTGGAAGCAGGCCGACCACCCCACCCTCGCCGACTACCTGGCGAACGCCGACAACCTCGCGGCCACCGTGGTGAACGTGGCGCACTGGATCCACACCGGCGACGCCGGCACGCACCGCGCGCTGCCCCGGCTGATCGCGGTGAGCGACGAGGTGCAGCGGGCCCTGCGGCTGGTCAACGACCTCGGCACCCACCGGCGGGACCAGGAGTGGGGCGACCTCAACGCGCTGCTGCTGGTGGACGACCCGGCGGAGATCGAGCGCCGCCTGGCGGAGCAGGTCGACCACTGCCGGCGGCTGCTGGCCGACCTCGCCCCCGCCTCCCACCGGCAGGCCGACTTCCTCGCCCGGCAGCTCGGCTTCACCAGCGGGTTCTACCGGCTCACCGACTTCTGGGGCGTCCGGTGAGCCTCACCACGGGTCCCGCGCCGGTCACCCGTGCCGGCGACCCGCGCGCCGGGCAGGCCCGCGACCTGGTCGCGGCCATGGTGGACAACCCGGCAGGGGAGACCTCGGCGTCGGTCTACGAGACCGGCCGGCTGGTCGGCCTCGCGCCCTGGCTGCCCGGTCACGACGTCCGCGTCTCCTGGCTGCTCGACCGGCAGCGTGCCGACGGTGGCTGGGGCGGCCCCGGCGGGTACGCCCTGGTGCCCACGCTCAGCGCCACCGAGGCCCTGCTGACCGTGCTGCGCTGGGGCGACCGGGGCCCGGCCGGGGCGCTGACCGGCGCCGTGCACCGGGGCCTGGCCTTCCTGGTCGGCGCACTCGACGCCGGCGCCCCGCCGGACCTGCCCGCCACCGACCTGATCGTGCCGGCGCTGCGGGAGGCCGTCGACCGGCACCTCGAGCAGCCCCCGGCCGGGCTGGCCGAGTGGGCCGGGGTGCGCCTGCCGCTGCCGGCCGGTCTCGACCCGGGCCGGCTGACCCGGGTACGCGGCCTGCTGGCCGCCGGCCGGCCCGTCCCGGAGAAGCTGGCGCACGCCCTGGAGGTGGGCGGCGACCGGGCCCGCCGGGCGGCCGGGGTACGGCCCGCCGAGGCCGGCGCGGTCGGCGCCTCGCCCGCCGCGACGGCCGCCTGGCTCGGTCACCCCGAACCCGGCCCCGCCCTGGACTACCTGCGCGCGGTCGGCGGGCGCGGCCCGGTGCCCTGCGCCAGCCCGATCACCGTCTTCGAGCGCGCCTGGGTGCTCGGCATCCTGGCGCGGTCCGGCGTGCCGCTGACCGTACCCGGGTCGCTCGTGGCCGACCTGCGGGCGGCCGTCGGGGCGTCCGGCGCGGCCACCGGGCCCGGCCTGCCCGCCGACGCCGACACCACCTCGGTGACCCTCTACGCGCTCGCCCGGCTGGGCCGGCCGCTCGACCTGTCCCGGCTCGACCCGTACGACACCGGCCGGCATTTCTGCACCTGGCCGGGGGAGGACGGGGCGTCGGTGACCACCAACGCGCACGTGCTCGACGCCCTCGGCCAGCACCCCGCCCACCCCGGCGTCGCGGCCACCGTGGACCGGGTCGCCGGTTGGCTGGTCGAGCGGCAGGAGCCGGACGGGCGGTGGGCCGACCGCTGGCACGCGTCGGCGTACTACGCGACGTACTGCGTGCTGCTCGCGCTCGCCGACCACGCCCCCGCCGCCGCGGCCCGGGCGGTGGACCGGGGCGTCGGCTGGCTGCTCGACACCCAGCGCGCGGACGGCTCGTGGGGGCGGTGGAGCGGCACCGCGGAGGAGACCGCGTACGGGGTGCTCGCGCTGGCCGGCGCCGGGCGGCCGGGAGACACCCGGGTCGCCTCGGCGCTGGTGCGGGGGCGGCGGCGACTGTCCGAGTGGGACGGATGCGCGGACGGGCCGGCGCTGTGGCACGACAAGGACCTCTACCGCCCGACCCTGATCGTGCGCGCCGCGGTGCTGGCCGCGTCGGGGTCTGTCGAGGAAACATTCACCGGCGTCGACAACGCCATGATCAGGATCGCTTGAATGGAGTTCACGGCGGCTGCTAGCGTGCGCCGGAGTCGATCGGATTTCGGACTGATCGAATACCGGGCCAGGACGGTGTGATGGGTTCCCGCAGTACGAATCTCCGTACGAAGATCATCGCCCTGCTGGCGTCCCTGATCGCTCTCTGGGCCTTCGCGGCGTGGGTGACCGTCCGCGACGGCTTCAACCTGCTCGGTGTGCAGGCGCTCAACGCGCGCGTCTTCGAGCCGGCCGACCCGCTGCTGCTCCAGCTCCAGAACGAGCGGCGGCTGTCGCTGCTGTACCTGGGACAGTCCGACCCGGACCAGCTCCAGGAGTTGGCCGCGCAGCGCCAGCGCACCGACGACAGCGCCGCGGCGCTGTGGCGCTCCGCGCAGGACTGGCGCACCGAGATCCCGGCCAGCGACGAGCTGGAGGCGCGGATCGCCGACCTGAAGACCGAGGTCGAGCAGCTCGGCGAGGTCCGCGCCGAGGTCGGCCGCAAGACCATCGACCGGACCGCGACGCTGGCCGCCTACAACGAGGCGGTCGACGCCATCTTCGGGGTCTTCGACGCGCTCGGCGGCCTCGACGACGACGAGATCGCCCGGGACACCGCCGCGCTGATCAACCTGAACCGGGCCCGGGAGCTGCTGTCCCAGCAGGACGCGCTGCTGACCGGCGCGGTGGCGGCCAACCGGATGACCGTGGCCGAGCAGACCGCCTTCGCCCGGCTGGTCGGCGCCCAGTGGTTCCTCGCCGACCGGACCGCCCGCGACCTCGCCCCGACCGACCGGGCCCGCTACCAGCAGATGACCGAAGGCGACGCGTTCCGGCAGCTGCGCGCCCTCCAGGACCGGGTGCTCGCCGCCAAGGGCAGCGACGTGCGCCCGCCGGTCACCGCCGCAGCCTGGCAGGCCGCCGCCAGCCGGTCGATGGAGGACCTGCGCGGCGTGATCCTCGCCGGCGGCGATGACATCGTGTCCCGGGCCACCCCGGTCGCCGTCGGCGTCATCCTCCGGCTCGTGCTCGCCGCCGGCCTCGGCCTGATCGCGGTCATCGCGTCCGTGGTCGTCTCCATCACCACCGCCCGGGCGCTGGTCCGGCAGCTCGAACGGCTGCGTGAGGCGGCGTTCCGGCTGGCGAACGAGCGGCTGCCCAGCGTGGTCGAGCGGCTGGGCCACGGCGAGGAGGTGGACGTCGCCCGCGAGGCGCCGCCGCTGCAGACCGGTGACGACGAGATCGGGCAGGTCGGCAAGGCGTTCAACGCCGTGCAGGAGACCGCCATCCGGACCGCCGTCGAGCAGGCCGAGCTGCGCCGCAACGTCCGGGAGGTCTTCCTCAGCCTGGCCCGGCGCACCCAGGCGCTGGTGCACCGCCAGCTCACCCTGCTCGACGCGATGGAACGCCGGGAGCACGACGCCGAGGAGCTGGAGGACCTGTTCCGCGTCGACCACCTGGCCACCCGGATGCGGCGCAACGCGGAGAACCTGATCGTCCTCTCCGGCTCGACGCCGGGCCGGGCGTGGCGGCGCAACGTGCCGATGGTCGACGTGGTGCGTGGCGCGGTCGCCGAGGTCGAGGACTACACCCGGGTGACCGTGCGGCCGCTCGGCCCGGTGTCGCTGACCGGCCGGGCCGTCGGCGACGTCATCCACCTGCTGGCCGAGTTGATCGAGAACGGCCTCTCCTTCTCGCCGCCGCACACCACCGTCGAGGTACGCGGCCAGTTGGTCGCCAACGGCTTCGCCCTGGAGATCGAGGACCGCGGCCTCGGCATGGGCGCGGAGGAACTGGCCGCCGCGAACCGGCGCATCGTGGACCGGTCCGAGCTGAACCTGGCCAACGCCGCCCGGCTGGGCCTCTTCGTGGTCAGCCGGCTCACCGAGCGGCACGGGGTGAAGGTGCAGCTCAAGGAATCGGCGTACGGCGGGACGACGGCCGTGGTGCTGATCCCCGCCGAGCTGGTCACGCAGGACGGGCCGGACCCGAGCACCTCCGGCGGCTTCCCGGTCGGCACCGGACAGCCCGCTCCGGCCACGCCCGCCGTCGCCGCCGGACCGGAGGGCGCTGCGGCCGAGCCCGCCGGTGACCGGCCGGTCACCCCGGTGGCGCTGGTCGAGAGCACCCGCGCGGTGGAGGTCGCCGAGGACGGCGCGGAGCTTCCCGCCGCGGCGCCGGAGACCGATGAGGACGCGCCCCGGCTCACCCCGTCGGGGCTGCCGGCGCGTACCCGGAAGAGGCAGCCCGCGGCGGCGGAGGCCACCGCGGGGCCGGCCCCGGCGGAGGCCGGGCCCACCGACCCGCTGCCCGCCGGCGACGCGGCGGCCGAGGCCGCGGTCCCGGCCCGGACCGACGGCGGCCTCCCGGTCCGGGTCCGCCAGGCCAGCCTGGCGCCGGAGTTGCGGCACGAACCGTCCACTCCGGACGACGACGGGGACGACGAGACGGTGCGCCCGCCCGAGCAGGTGCGCCGGATGATGAGTTCCTACCAGAGCGGCACCCGACGGGGCCGGACCGACGCGGCCCGGCTGCTCGGCGGGGCGCACGAGGCCGGCGCGCCGGACACGGGCGACGGTCAGGCGAGCTAGGGACGCCGATCCGGCGGTCCCGGACCAGCACGGCACACCAGCCGGGGAGAAGAGGACGACGAGTGGCGCAGAAGACGGCTTCGAGCGCGGACCTGACGTGGTTGCTGGATGACCTGGTCGGCCGGGTCAAGCAGGCGGAACACGCCGTGGCGCTCTCCACCGACGGACTGCTGATGGCCTCGTCCCGCGGGTTGAGCCGGGACGACGGCGAGCACCTGGCGGCGATGGCGGCGGGCATCCAGAGCCTGGCGCGGGGCGCGGGCAAGCGGTTCGGCGGCGGTCAGGTGCAGCAGACCATCATCGAGATGCAGTCGTCGTTCCTGTTCGTCACCGCGGCCGGGCGGAACGCCTGCCTGGCCGTGCTGGCGTCCGAGGACGCCGACGTGGGCCTGATCGCGTACGAGATGGCCATGCTGGTCACCCGGGTCGGCCGGTTCGTCGCCTCACCCACCCGGGAACAGCCCCTCGGCGAGAATCCGGCGCGATGACCGGCCACGCGGAGCCCGCGGAGCACGAGTGGGTGGACGACCACGCCGGTCCGGTGGTGCGCCCGTACGCGGTGACCGGTGGCCGGGCCCGCCCGGTGACCGGCACGTTCGACCTGATCTCCCTGGTCACGGCGACCAGGGCGGAGGTGGGGTCGGAGTCCGGGCTCGGCCCGGAGCACGTGGCGATCGTCGGCCTCTGCCAGCGGATCCTGTCCGTGGCCGAGATCGCCGCCCATCTCGACCTGCCGGTAGGCACCGTCCGGGTTCTGCTGGGTGACCTGGCGGCCCGCAGCCTGGTGCAGGTCCGTGAGCCGCGCGCCACCCCCGCCGGCCTTCCCGACGACAGTGTTTTCGAGGCGGTAATCAATGGACTACGGGCGCTCTGAGCGGCCGGCGGGAGCGGCGCCGCTGCCCACCGCGATCAAGATCCTGATCGCCGGCGGTTTCGGCGTGGGCAAGACCACCCTGGTCGGCGCGGTCAGCGAGACCAAGCCCCTGCGGACGGAAGAGGTGCTGACCGAGACCGGGATCGGCATCGACGACCTGTCCGGGGTGGAGGCGAAGACGACCACCACCGTGGCGATGGACTTCGGCCGGATCACCCTCAGCGACGACCTGGTGCTCTACCTGTTCGGCACCCCCGGTCAGGACCGGTTCTGGTTCGTCTGGGACGAGCTGGCGCTGGGCGCGATCGGGGCGGTGGTGCTCGCCGACACCCGGCGGCTGGCCGACTGCTTCCCCTCGATCGACTACTTCGAGGGACGGGGCACGCCGTTCGTGGTGGCGGTGAACTGCTTCGAGGGCGCCAAGCGCTTCCGGCTGGACGAGGTGCAGGGCGCGCTCGACCTGGACCCGGACGTGCCGGTGGTGCTCTGCGACGCGCGGAAGCGGGAGTCGGTCAAGGAGGTGCTGATCACGCTGCTGGAGTACGCCATGAAGCTGCGCGAGGAGCGCCGCCGCGCCGCCGACTGACCAGGCGGACCGGGGTACGGGCTCGAGGTGTAGCGGCTCAACGACGTCTTCCAGACCGCTCACGCGGAATTCCGCCGCCGGCTCAGCGAGCCCCGCTACGCCGGCTGACCGCCCGACTGCCGTTGCAGGACCAGGCCATCGGCGCGCGAGGCCAGGCCTCGGGTTCGCCATGGTCGGACAAATGAGTTCACCGAAGCTGGAGCAGCCCACGTTCGGCCATGAAGGCTCGCAACGTCTCGGCGTCCTCGGCGGACATCAAGCGGCGTGGGATCACGGTCGCCGGCATCCGGCCGACGTACACGATCCAGAACTCAGGGGTGTCCCTCACCTGGGCGACCCCGTCCCAGGCGATGCCGCCGGACTCCGAGCCGCTGCGCATCATGATGTTGTCATCGGTGATGTCGTAGGCGCCCTCGACGGCGTAGCGACCGGAGCGGCGCCGGGCGCGCAACCGCACCCACGGCGAGTACAGCATCGACAGCACGCCACCCACGACCAGCGTCAGGCACAGCGGCGAGATCTGGTCGCCCCACGCGAAGCCCCGCGCGACGGCGAAGCCGATCGCCCCGACCGCCGCCAGCACCCCGCCGATGTAACCGTACTTGCGCAGCCGAACACGGCTGAGCGCAGCGGCCACGCGGCCGGGGTACGCGGGATCGGCTGGGACATCAAAACGGATGTGCACGCCAGAACGATAGTGCCCGCACCGGCCCCGAGCAGCGCCTGACTGTCTGACACCAGCGATCGGCGCTGACGCCACCTTCGGTGACGAGCGCTTCGCGGCATAACCCCGATCTGCTGATGGACGTACGGCACGATGAACGTTCCGCTTGCCGGTTCTTCCTCTGGTTAGATCGTTCTGACGATCGAGGAAGGGAACGGTACGCCGTGACGCCGGAGCTTCAGGAGCAGGAAGAACGCCTCCAGTTCGACCACTTTGACCATGACGACGCCTGGGCCCTGGGAACCAGCCTGGTCGGGCTGGCCAGAGAGCGCGGCCACGCTGTCACCGTCGACATCCGCCTCGGCGACCACCAACTCTTCCACTACGCACTGCACGGCACCTCTGCCGACAACGACGACTGGATCGAACGCAAGATCCGCGTCGTCCGCCGGTTCGGACACAGCTCCTATCTCGTGGGCCAGACCTACCGCGACCGCGGCACCACCTTCGAGGAACAATCCCACCTCGAAGCGGCCCTGTACGCCGCGCACGGCGGCTGCTTCCCGATCATCCTCAGGGGCACCGGCCCGGTCGGCACCGTCACCGTCTCAGGACTGCCCCAACTCGACGACCACCGCCTCGTCGTCGAGGCCCTCGGACTCTTCCTGGATTCCAAGGGCTCCGAGAAAGGGGCCGTCTCGTGAACGGCTCATTCGGGTGAGGAGGAGCAGGGTGTTCGCTGTCCGGATGGCCTCGATCCACGAGTTGGGCCGTGATCAGCTGGAGGCATTGCGGGAAATATGATCAGGTCATGCCTTTGACGGTGGGTGACGTCGACCGATTCGAGCTGTCGAGGCCCCGTCTGGAGGCCATCGCCTACCGTCTCCTCGGCTCCGCGGACGAGGCAGAGGACGTCGTGCAGGAGACGTTCTTGCGCTGGCTGGCCGCCGACGTCGACCGCGTCGAGGTCCCCGAGGCTTGGCTGACGAAGGTACTCACCAACCTGTGCCTCAACCAGCTCACCTCCGCGCGGACACGCCGCGAGACCTACGTGGGTCGATGGCTCCCCGAGCCGCTGCTCGCGGGCGACCCGATGCTCGGCCCGGCCGACACCGCTGAGCAGCGCGAATCGGTCTCGTACGCGGTCCTCACCCTCATGGAGCGCCTGTCGCCCAACGAGCGGGCCGTGTACGTGCTGCGGGAGGCCTTCGACTACCCGCACCGGGAGATCGCCGAGATCCTCGACATCACCGAGGCCGCCAGCCAGCAGATCTTTCACCGCGCCAAGAAGCATGTCGCGTACGGCAAGGCCCGCACCGAAATCGACCAGGCCTCCGCCCAGCGGATCGTCCAGGAGTTCCTAGCGGCCGCCACCAGTGGCCGGACGGATGAGCTCGTACGCCTGCTCACCAGGGACGCCATCTCCATCGGCGACGGCGGAGGGAAGGTTCCGGCACGCACCAAGGCGTTCGAGGGAGCCGTCGCGGTCGCGAAGTTCCTGTGGGGCCTGTTCAAGCCCGCCGAGGCCAAGCGCGCCATCGTCGGCGGCTCGCCCGCGATCTACGCCTGGGCCGCCAATGGGGAACCCGCCGTGGTGGCGGTCGTGGAAGGCCGGGTCGTCGCCATCATGTGCCTGGAGGTCACCGCCGAGGGCATCACTGCCTGCCGTACCCAGGCAAACCCCGACAAGCTCGAACGCGCGACCGAGCAATGGGCGGCGGCCCACCATGGGGAGCCCCTGCTCGTGATGTGACGTGCATCACCCTCGGCTCATGTCAGGAATCGGTGGGCTATCCGGTTCAAGTGACAAATCCGAACCGGGCAGCAAGGGAGCCGACAATGAGGGTGCTGGTGGCAGGAGCGACCGGAGCGATGGGTAAGGAACTGGTGCCGCGTCTGGTCGATGCCGGACACGAGGTGTTCGCCATGATCCGCAGCGAATCCAACAAGGCCAGGGCATCACAGCTGGGCGCGGTACCGGTCATCGCCGATGCGCTGGATCGCGCCCAGGTCGAGGCGGCCGTGCGCCAGGCGGCCCCGGAGGTGATCGTCAACCAGCTGACCGCCATCGGGCACGTCGACACCCGCAACTTCGAACGCAGCTTCGCCGCCACCAACCGGCTCCGGATCGAGGGCACCGACAACCTGCTCGCGGCCGCACGCGCCACGGGAGTACGACGGTTCGTCGCCCAGAGCAACGGCGCGTTTACCTACACGCGGACCGGCGGGCCGGTCAAGAACGAGCAAGACCCCCTGGATCGCGCACCGGTCGCCCAGATGGCCCCGATGATCGCCGCGATCGAACACTTGGAGAAGGCCGTGCTGGGCGCCGCCTGGACCGAAGGGATCGTGCTGCGCTACGGCGCGTTCTACGGACCCGGCACCTCCATGTCGCCAGGCTCGGAGCAGCTCGAGATGATCCGCAAACGCAAGTTCCCGGTCGTCGGCGACGGCGGCGGGGTGTGGTCGTTCGTCCACATCGCCGACGCCGCCGAGGCCACGGTCGCAGCGGTGGAGGACGGCGGCCGCGGTGTCTACAACATCGTCGATGACGACCCCGCCCCGGTCGCCGAATGGCTGCCGGAACTGGCAGCGATGCTGGGCGCCAAGAAACCGATGCGCGTACCGCGGTTCATCGGACGGCTGGCCGCCGGACAGGCCGGCGTCGTGCTCATGACCGAACTGCGGGGCGCATCCAACGCCAAGGCCAAGCGCGAACTGGGCTGGCACCCGACACACCCCACCTGGCGCCAGGGCCTCCAGGTTGTGCCGTGACCTGCTGAGCGTCGTTCTTCCCGCCTCGGTAGGTATTCGGGGAGCCGAAGGCGTGTCGAAGGGCAACCATCCGGCACGATCAGGTGCGGCGTAGCACCAGCGTCACGAAGCCCAGAACGTTGCGGTACCCGCGCAACCACTGATCGCGGTGCTCCCGGGCGACGGTGAGTGCCTCGGCAGCGTCCGGATGGCCGGGGTTGTCCAGCGCCCATTCCGTGAGCGAGCCGACCCACGACCACTCGTAGTCGTCCCACTCGGCGGCGTCGCTGACATGGGCGTACACCGGCGTCCAGCCGGCCTGCTCAGCGGCGTCGACCAGGCCGGCGAGGTCGGTGAACTCCTCCGGCTTCGCATCGAGCGCCGCGAGTGCCTCCGGAGTCGGCGGGACCTGCCAGAATCCTTCACCGACCATGAGGATGCCGTCGGCGTTCACATGCCGACCGGCCAGCTCCAGCGTCTCGCCGAATCCGCCGAACGCGTGTGTCGATCCGACGCACAGCACCAGGTCGTAATCGCCGTCCGGCACGTACGTCCGTGCGTCGCGCTCGTGCAGTGTGAGCCGGTCGGCGAGGCCCCGCTCGGCGGCGGCGCCGGCGGCGCGTTCGAGGGCGTACCGGCTGACGTCCACGCCGTCCGCGTGCCCGTCGGGGTAGTGGGCGAGAGCCTGTAGCGCCCAGGCTCCCTCTCCGCAGCCGAGGTCGAGGACACGAGCAGCCGGTTGGCGGCCCGCTCGGCGCAGGAGCCGGTTGAGGTTGACACCGAAGATGGGGGCCGCGATCGGGTGGTGCGAGTGCGCGATGCTGCTGAGCCGTTGACGATCCACCGCCGAAGTCAACACGAGTCCGGTCGACGTCCGCACCCGAGTTGTCATGCCACTCGCGGTCGGCGGCAGACAAGTGCAGTGGGACGACTCGTAGCCGGTGGCGGCAGCGATGATCTCCGCGAGCAGGGGCGGCATGACGCCGGCAGGCGGCGAGCGGCGGGCGTCCGGTGAAGAATTCTTCTGGCATGGCGTCGGATCCGGGGCGGGTCGTTCGTAGGACAGGTGAGAGGCGGCCGGAGAAGGCTGCCGGGACAAGGGAGTCACGGGATGTCTCGGTACTTGATTTCGTTCGATGCCGGCGGGATGGACCACATCCCCGGGGAGGAGATACCCGACGTGGGCAAGGCCGCGCACGCGGTGATGCAGGAGGCCGTGAACGCCGGCGTGTGGGTGTTCGGCGGTGGGCTGGAGAGCCAGCGGGCGAGCGTCGTGGCCACGGACGGGATGGTCACCGACGGCCCTTACCCGGAGACCAAGGAGGTCATTGGCGGGTTCGTGGTCGTCGACGTGGCCTCACGTGAGGAGGCGCTGGCGTGGGCTGCCAAGATCGCCGTCGCTTGCCGCTGCGCGCAAGAGGTCCGGGAGCTCCTGCCCGACCCTGAACAGGACGCGATGCTCCGCCAGGCCGACAGGTGATGGTTTCCCGGGGAACGTGGTGAGTGCCGGCGACACGGCGTGAGGAGGGGTCAGTTCTGACGGGTCAGCACCACATCACCGGGTTACCAGTGGCCACCGACGCCGCGCAGAGCCGGCGCAGCGGCGAGACGATGTAGGCGAAGTCGTCGGCCGAGCGGGTCCGGGTCCGCACCGCGAGTCGCTCCGGCGGAGGCAACCCGTGCCCGCCCACGGGTCTCGTCGCCAAGATTGCCCGCATGCCCTCGGCGACGAACTCGATCCGCCCGTCGGGCATCACCCGTTGGGTGAACCGCGTGGCCCGGAACAGGGTGACCGGCGGATCCACGTCGGTGCCGACGACGAAGAAGCCGCCCGGGCCCACGCCGGCCTGCCAGCCGGGCCCGAACATGAACACCCCGCGGTGGACCTCGACGTGCGGCATCACCTCGCGGCCGGTCGCCTCGTCGATCAGCACGACCTCGTCTGCGATCCGGCTGCCCCGGAACGCGTCGAGTTCGGCCAGCGCCGCGGCCGCATGCTCGGCCGACAACCAGCCGCCGTTGTCGTCCGGCAGGCCGGCGGCCAGGGTCGGGAATCGTGCCTTCCCGGCTGAGCGCAGCGCCTGCTGGAACAGTCGCACGCCGGTCCAGTTGGACAAGCCCTCGCTCGACTGCTCCATCAGCGGGTGCGGGCAGGCATCCCCGGACATCCAGGCGTAGAAGGTGTGGTGCGCCGCCGAGTTGCCCTCCCACGGCTGCAACAGGGCGAGGTGGCCGTCCTCGTCGAAGCCCACCGGGCCGACCGGGCACGGCGTGGCGAGACCGTCCTGCCAGCAACGGCAGTACACGAACCCGTCGAGTCCCACGCCGGCACGCTACCGGCGCCCGGCCGGCGGCCGCACACCCCTTTCCCCGGCGCCGCCGACGGTGCCACCGGGGACTCGGGGCGGTTGCGTGGGCTGGCTGACGAACTGGCCCGGCACATGCCCCGCTGAGCGTGCGATCATCTGCCTGTGGGTACGGGCTCTCGCCACCTCAGCGTGCACTTCGATCGTCCGGTCGACGAGGTCTACGCGTTCGCATCCGACCCGGCCAACCTGCCCCGCTGGGCGCCGGGCCTCGGCAGCTCGGTCATGCGCGTCGACGCCCACTGGTTCGTCGAGACGCCCGAGGGACGGGCGCGAGTGACGTTCGCGCCGGCAAACGAGTACGGCGTGCTCGACCACGAGGTGCTGACGCCCTCCGGCCAGACCGTGTACGTGCCGCTGCGTGCCATCGCCGACGGCGACGCCACCGAGGTGGTTTTCAGCCTGCGACGGGCGCCCGGCATGACTGACGCGGAGTTCGACCGCGACACCGCGCTGGTCGAGAGCGACCTCGCCCGGCTCAAGGCCGTGCTGGAGAACCCCGACTCCTGAAACGCAGGTGGTTCCAGCGCTTCCGTCATTGACGTCGGAGCCACGTCCACGGACGGACCGCTGTCCACGCCCGCCCACGCCACCGTGCGCGCCGCGGATGGAGGAAGACTTCTATGTCCTCCAGCGCATCGGCGGCGGTACCCCTGAGGTGGGGGACCGACCGAGCTCGGCGCAGCGCGGCGACCACCCGGTCCTCGTCCAGCTGGCGATGGACCCGTGCCAGGTGGCCCAGACAGGTTGCGGCAAGGGCGCTGACCTGGCGGTCGTCGTGCTCGAGCAGCTGGAGATGCAGTTCCTGCAGCTCTTTCCAGTCTCCGTCGCCGTAGAGCGCGGTGCCGACCATGGCATCCATCGCGCCCGGAAGGTCGCCGCGATCAAGCGCTGCGCTCACCTCGGCCGGTGTCGCTGACGGCGGATTGTGGAAGACATGATGCTCGTGGCGCACAGTCACATCCTTGCTCAACCCTGAGGCGTCCGACGCCCGCCGCAACGGCGAACGGGAACGACCCGAGGATGCCGAAGGGCCCCTCCCCGCGCGGGAAGGGGCCCTTCGTCGGGTACGACGTCAGCTGGCGATCATGCGACGCAGCACGTACTGCAGGATGCCGCCGTGCCGGTAGTAGTCGGCCTCACCGGGGGTGTCGATGCGGACCACGGCGTCGAACTCCACGCCGGTGTCCGTGGTGACCTTCACGGTGCGCGGGGTGTCGCCGTCGTTGAGCGCGGTGACGCCGCTGATCGAGATGGTCTCCGTGCCGGTCAGGCCCAGCGACTCGGCGGTGGCGTCGACCGGGAACTGCAGCGGCAGGACGCCCATGCCGATCAGGTTCGAGCGGTGGATCCGCTCGTAGGACTCGGCGATGACCGCCTTCACCCCGAGGAGCATGGTGCCCTTGGCCGCCCAGTCGCGGGACGAGCCGGAGCCGTACTCCTTGCCGGCCAGGATGACCAGCGGGACGCCCGCCTCCTGGTAGGCCATCGAGGCGTCGTAGATCGAGGTCTGCTCGCCGGTCAGGTGGTTGACCGTGAAGCCGCCCTCGACGCCCGGCACCAGCTGGTTGCGCAGCCGGATGTTGGCGAAGGTGCCCCGGATCATGACCTCGTGGTTGCCTCGGCGGGAGCCGTACGAGTTGAACTCGTGCCGTGCCACGCCGTGCTCGGCCAGGTACTTGCCGGCGGGGGAGTCCGCCTTGATCGAGCCGGCCGGGGAGATGTGGTCGGTGGTCACCGAGTCGCCCAGCTTGGCCAGCACCCGTGCCGCGCCGATGTCCTGCACCGGCTGCGGGTCCTTCGCCATGCCCTCGAAGTACGGGGGCTTGCGCACGTAGGTCGACTCGCCGTCCCAGGCGAACGTGTCGCCGGTCGGGGTCGGCAGCGACTGCCAGCGCTCGTCACCGGCGAACACGTCGGCGTACGCGGCGCTGAAGCCGGTGGCGCCGATCGCCGAGGCGATGACGTCCTGGATCTCGGCGCTGTTCGGCCAGATGTCCCGCAGGAACACCGGGTTGCCCTCGGCGTCCTCACCGAGCGGCTCGTTGGCCAGGTCGATGTCCATGGTGCCGGCGAGCGCGTACGCGACCACCAGCGGCGGGGACGCGAGGTAGTTCATCTTGACGTCCGGGTTGATCCGGCCCTCGAAGTTGCGGTTGCCGGAGAGCACCGAGACGACGGCCAGGTCGCCCTCGTTGACCGCGGCGGAGACCTCCTCCGGCAGCGGGCCGGAGTTGCCGATGCAGGTGGTGCAGCCGTAGCCGACCAGGTTGAAGCCGAGCTTCTCCAGGTAGGGCGTCAGGCCGGCCCGGTCGTAGTAGTCCATGACGACCTTGGAGCCCGGGGCCAGGGTGGTCTTCACCCACGGCTTGCGGGACAGGCCCTTGTCCACGGCGTTCCGGGCCAGCAGCGCGGCACCGATCATGACCTGCGGGTTCGAGGTGTTGGTGCAGGAGGTGATCGCGGCGATCACCACGGCGCCGTGGTCCAACTCGTACTCGACGCCGTCCGCGGCGATCACCCGGACCGGGTTGGTGGCGCGGCCACCGGCGCCCGCCGCGGCGGTCTCCAGGTCACGCGGCTCGTCGGCCGGGTCGCTGAACTCGTTGGCCGGCGGGTCGCTGGCCGGGAAGGACTCGGCGCTGGCCTCGTCGGCCGGCCCGTTCGCGCCGCGGGGCAGTTCCTCGCGGGCCACGCCCGGCTTGATCTGCTTCTCCGCGCCGCCCAGGTCGCCGGCGGCCACGTAGTCGGTCAGTGCGGAGCGGAACAGCGTCTTGGCGCTGCCCAGCGGCACCCGGTCCTGCGGGCGCTTCGGGCCGGCCAGGGACGGCTCGATGGTGCCGAGGTCCAGCTCCAGCTTCTCCGAGTACGCCGGCTCGCGGTCCGGGTCGTGCCAGAGGCCCTGCTCCTTGGCGTACGCCTCGACCAGCGCGACCTGCTGCGGGTCGCGGCCGGTCAGCTCCAGGTAGCGGACGGTCTCGGCGTCGATCGGGAAGATCGCGACGGTGGAGCCGTACTCCGGGGACATGTTGCCGATGGTGGCCCGGTTGGCCAGCGGCACCGCGCTCACGCCCGGGCCGTAGAACTCGACGAACTTGCCGACCACACCGTGCTTGCGCAGCATCTCGGTGATGGTGAGCACCAGGTCGGTGGCCGTGGTGCCGGCCGGCATCTCGCCGGAGAGCTTGAAGCCGACGACCCGCGGGATCAGCATGCTGACCGGCTGGCCGAGCATCGCGGCCTCGGCCTCGATGCCGCCGACGCCCCAGCCCAGCACACCCAGGCCGTTGACCATGGTGGTGTGCGAGTCGGTGCCGACCACGGTGTCCGGGTACGCCTGGCCGTTGCGCTCCATGATCGTGCGGGCCAGGTACTCGATGTTGACCTGGTGCACGATGCCGGTGCCCGGCGGGACGACCTTGAACTCGTTGAACGCGGTCTGGCCCCAGCGCAGGAACTGGTAGCGCTCCTTGTTGCGCTCGTACTCCAGCTCGACGTTGCGCTGGAAGGCGTCCTCGCGGCCGAACAGGTCGGCGATGACCGAGTGGTCGATGACCAGCTCGGCCGGGGCGAGCGGGTTCACCTTGGTGGCGTCGCCGCCGAGGTCGCGGACGGCCTCGCGCATGGTGGCCAGGTCGACGACGCAGGGCACGCCGGTGAAGTCCTGCATCAGCACCCGGGCCGGGGTGAACTGGATCTCCACGCTCGGGTCGGCGGTGGGGTCCCAGCCGCCGAGCTGCTGGATGTGGTCGGCGGTGATGTTCGCGCCGTCCTCGGTCCGCAGCAGGTTCTCCAGCAGGATCTTCAAGCTGTAGGGCAGCCGGTCGTGGCCCTCCACCTTGTCGATCCTGAAAATCTCGTAGCTCGCGTCACCGACGCGTAGCTGGGTCTTCGCACCGAAGGTGTCGAGGCTCGCCACGTCGTACTCCTTCACACCAGCGACCGTGAGTAGTCCTGAGCAGTTTGTCGCACCGGCCGGGGTGCCGCCGTGGTTAGGCAACACTTACCCGCGTCGGTCTCAACAAAACCGTACGTCCGTCTTGCTATTCGCGCAACCTCGTGCCAGGGTTCGGGACGAGGAGGTGCCCCATGATCCATCACGTCCTGCTCGCCTGCCCACGCGACTCCGAGGAAACGTCGCGGGCGTTCTACGCCGGCCTGCTCGGCCTGGTCGAAAAGGCCAAGCCGCCGGCCCTCGCCGCCCGCGGTGGTTGCTGGTTCACCGGGTACGGCGCCGAGCTGCACCTCGGCGTCGAGGACGACTTCCGCCCCGCCCGCAAGGCGCACCCGGCGCTGCTCCGCCCCGACCTCGACGAGCTGGCCGCCCGGCTCGACGCCGCCGGTCACCCCGTGACCTGGGGCGACGACGAGGTTCCCGGCATGCGGCGGTTCCACACGTACGACCCGCACGGCAACCGCCTGGAGTTCCTCACCCCCCGTCGACTGAGCCGCCGCGGGTAGGGTTCGGGGGTGGTCGACGTCCAGCACTGGCTCTCCGCGCTGCCCCCCGGCGTGGTCTACCTGATCGTCGCCGGGGTCATCGGCGTGGAAAGCATGGGTATCCCGCTCCCCGGCGAGATCGTGCTGGTCAGCTCCGCGCTGCTCGCCGCCACCGGGGTCGTCGAGCCGGAGTGGGTGGCCACCGCCGCCGCCGCGGGCGCCATCATCGGCGACTCCATCGGCTACGCCGTGGGTCGGCGCGGCGGGCGGCCACTGCTCGAACGGCTGGGCCGGCGCTTCCCGAAGCACCTCGGCCCGGCACAGCTCGCCCGCGCCGAACAGAGCTTCGCCCGGCACGGCGTCTGGGCGGTCTTCTTCGGGCGGTTCGTCGCCCTGCTCCGCATCCTCGCCGGCCCGCTGGCCGGGGCGCTGCACGTGCCGTACCGCCGGTTCCTGGTGGCCAACGCGGCTGGCGGCCTGGTCTGGGCGTTCGGCACCACCTACCTGCTCTTCTCGGTGGGCCGCGCGGCCGAGCACTGGCTCAAGGACATCTCCTGGGCCGGCCTGGTCCTCGCGGTCCTCGCCGGCGTCGCCAGCACCTGGTGGCTGCGCCGCCGCGCCCGGCGGCTGGAGCAGGTCGAGGCGCCCGACGAGGCCGACGAGCCCGTGCACGCCGGCGACCGCTGACCGACGACGAAAAAGGGCCCGACCCCCAGGGGGTCGGGCCCTTTCGTCGTTGCTGTCTTGCTGTCGATCGGATCGTCAGGAGGCGCTGTAGCCGCGGGTGGCGATCCAGTCGGCGAGGTTGTCCACGCTGATGCGGTAGGAGGCCATGTTCGGGTCGGCCGAGTCGGCG
>NZ_JBEXLR010000094.1:0-25099 GCF_040610095.1 Micromonospora sp. NPDC004540 | reverse complement strand
CCGCGGCGCCGGGGGCGGGCGCCCCGCCGGCGGCGGGGGCAACCGGCCCGGTGGCGCGAAGCGCCGCTGACCGCACACCCGGTAGAGATCGACCCGGCGGCGTCCGCCATGCTGTGAAAGCGGCATGACGGACGCCGCCGCCGTTCGAGAGGACATGGGACGCACGTGACGGAGACCCACACCACCGGGGTACGGGGAGACAGCGGCCCGGAGGTCGCCCGACTGGTCGCCAGCCGGGTGCTGGACGTGCCGGACTTCCCGAAGCCCGGGGTCATGTTCAAGGACCTGATGCCGCTCTTCGCCGACGGCACGGCCTTCCGCGAGGTGATCGACGGGATCATCGCGCACCACGGGCGGGACTCGTTCGACGCGGTGGTGGGCATCGAGGCGCGCGGGTTCGTGCTGGCCGCGGCCATCGCCTACGCCACCGGGGTCGGCGTGGTGCCGGTGCGCAAGGCCGGCAAGCTGCCCCGGGCCACCCACTCGGCCTCCTACGCCCTCGAATACGGCGAGGCGACCCTGGAGGTGCACCAGGACGCCTTCACGGCCGGCCACCGGGTCCTCGTCCTCGACGACGTGCTCGCCACCGGTGGCACCGCCGAGGCCACCCTCGACCTGGTCGAGCGGGCCGGCGGCACGGTGGCCGGCTTCACGGTGCTCATGGAGTTGGGCTTCCTCAAGGGGCGCGAGCGGCTCGCCCCGCGTCCGGTCCATGCCCTGCTGACCGTTTGAGCCACCGGCCCGTCGGGCCGACCCGGGGCGGTCCGTCCGGCGGAGCGGCGGCGTACCCTGCGTACGGGTAGCATTGCCCTTTGCTTGACCGGGCGGGTGACCGCCCGGCGGTGCGGGGCCGCCGGGGCCGCGAGGCCCCCGGCGACCGGCGCGGAACAACTCCGGCCCCTCGGCCGGTTGGACAGGACGTCGGCCGGACGGCCGGCGCATCCCGGCGAGCGGTGAGGAGGCCGGTGTCCCACGATGTCGTCCCTCCGGTGGAGGGCACGGTGCACCCGACAGGCGACGCGGACGGCTCGGTGACCGAGCGGAGCGGCAACCCGCCGGCACCGCTGACCGGGCCGGACGGGAAGGCGGACGGCGGGGCGGTCGTGGTGCCGTTCCCGACCGACGGCGCGGCGGACCCCACGTCCGGCGGCGGCTTCGCCCTTTCCAACGCGCCGACCGGCCGCCGGGTGCGCGCCCGGCTGGCCCGGTTCAACGCGCCCTGGCAGACCTCGCAGGTCAGCGAGGTGCTGGAGCCGCTGATCGCCACCCACCGCGAGAACCACCCCAAGGCCGACGCCCGGCTGCTCCAGCGCGCCTTCGACACGGCCGCGCGCTGGCACTCGGGTCAGTACCGCAAGTCCGGTGACCCCTACATCACCCACCCGCTCGCGGTGGCGACCATCCTGGCCAACCTGGGCATGGACACCACCACGCTGGTCGCGGCGCTGCTGCACGACACGATCGAGGACACCGAATACACCCTCGACCAGATGCGCGCCGACTTCGGCGGCGAGGTGGCCCTGCTGGTCGACGGCGTCACCAAGCTCGACAAGGTCAAGCTGGGCGACGCGGCCAAGGCGGAGACGATCCGCAAGATGGTCGTGGCCATGGCCAAGGACCCGCGGGTCCTGGTGATCAAGCTGGCCGACCGGCTGCACAACATGCGTACCCTGACCTTCCTGCCCCGCCCCAAGCAGGAGCAGAAGGCCAAGGAGACGCTGGAGATCCTCGCCCCGCTGGCCCACCGCCTCGGTATGAACACCATCAAGTGGGAGCTGGAGGATCTCGCCTTCGGCACGCTGTTCCCGAAGCGGTTCGAGGAGATCAACCGGCTGATCGGCGAGCACCAGCCGCAGCGCGAGGCGCTGCTGCGCCAGGTGACCCAGAAGGTGTCCACCGACCTCAAGGCCGCCAAGATCAAGGCGGAGACCACCGGCCGGCCGAAGCACCTCTACTCGATCTACCAGAAGATGATCGTGCGGGGGCGCGACTTCAACGACATCTACGACCTGGTCGGGGTGCGGATCCTGGTCGACACGGTGCGCGACTGCTACGCGGCGCTGGGCGTCATCCACGCCAACTGGCAGCCGGTGCCGGGCCGGTTCAAGGACTACATCGCCATGCCCAAGTTCAACATGTACCAGTCGTTGCACACGACGGTCATCGGGCCCACGGGCAAGCCGGTGGAGATGCAGATCCGCACCTACGCGATGCACCGCACCGCCGAGTTCGGCATCGCCGCGCACTGGAAGTACAAGGAGCACAAGGGCGTTCCGGTGGTCGGCCCGCCGGCGCACATCGACGAGATGACCTGGCTGCGTCAGCTGCTGGACTGGCAGCGGGAGGCGGCGGACCCGAGCGAGTTCCTCGACGCGTTGCGATTCGACCTGTCCAGCCAGGAGGTGTACGTCTTCACCCCGAAGGGTGACGTCATCCCGCTGCCGACGGGTTCGACGCCGGTGGACTTCGCGTACGCGGTGCACACCGAGGTCGGGCACAAGTGCATCGGCGCGCGGGTCAACGGCAAGCTGGTGCCGCTGGAGTCGACGCTGTCCAACGGCGACGTGATCGAGATCTTCACGTCGAAGTCCGACACGGCCGGCCCGACGCAGGACTGGCTCGGCTTCGTCAAGAGCCCGCGCGCCCGCACCAAGATCCGGCAGTACTTCAACAAGGAGCGGCGCGAGGAGGCGATCGAGGCCGGCAAGGACTCGATCGTCAAGGCGATGCGCAAGCAGGGCATGCCGTTGCAGCGGATGCTCACCTCGGACGCGCTCATGGCGATCGCCCGGGACCTGCACCTGGCCGACGTGGCCTCGCTCTACGCGGCCGTCGGCGACAGCCAGGTCTCCGCCCAGTCGGTGGTGCAGAAGCTGATGGCCGCCTACGGGGGTGAGGAGGGCGCGGCGGAGGACATCGCCGAGACCGCCGTCGCCACCCGGCCGCCGCGCAGCCGGCAGAGCAGCAGCGACCCGGGTGTGGTGGTCCGGGGGGTCAGCGACGTCTGGATCAAGCTGGCGCGCTGCTGCACCCCGGTGCCGCCGGACGCGGTGTTCGGCTTCGTCACCCGTTCCGGCGGGGTCAGCGTGCACCGGGACGACTGCGCCAACGCCGAGGACCTGCGCGCGCAGAGCGAGCGGGTGGTCGAGGTGAGCTGGAAGCTCACCTCCGCCTCGACCTTCCTGGTGGCCATCCAGGTGGAGGCCCTCGACCGGCACAAGCTGCTGGCCGACGTCACCCGGGTGCTCTCCGACGAGCGGGTCAACATCCTCTCCGCGACCGTCACCACCACCCGCGACCGGGTGGCGGTGAGCCGGTTCAGCTTCGAGATGGCCGACCCGAAGCACCTGGGGCACCTGCTGGCCGCGGTCCGCAAGGTCGACGGCGTCTTCGACGCCTACCGGGTCACCTCGGGCGCCTGAGCCCACCGGAGCACACGGAAAAGCGCCCGCCGGCGGTCAGCCGGCGGGCGCTTTCGCGTCGTACGGGCGGGTCAGCCGCCCTGGATGTCGCTCATGCTCAGCTTGTTGATGACGATCTCCTTCTTCGGGTGACCGCCACCGGCCTGCTGGGCGAAGGCGCCGTCGTCACCGGCCGCGGCGACCTGCTTCACCAGGTCCATGCCGCCGGTGATGGTGCCCAGCACCGTGTAGTTCGGGTCAAGCTGGGAGTCGCCGTACACGATGAAGAACTGGCTGCCGGTGCTGCCCTGCTGGCCGGAGTTGGCCATCGCGATGACGCCCTCCGGGTAGGCGGGCCGCTTGTCGGTGGGCAGGTTCTCCTCGCCCAGGCTGTAGCTCGGGCCGCCGGTGCCGTCGGTGTCCCGCCAGCCCGTGCCGGTGGCGCTCGGGTCGCCGCACTGGAGCACCTTGATGCCCTGGGTGACAAGGCGGTGGCACTTGGTGTTGTCGAAGAAGCCCTTGCTGGCCAGGTGGGTGAAGCTGCCGGCGGTGCACGGCACCTTGCTCCGGTCGACCTTGGCGGTGATCGGGCCCAGGTTGGTGTCGATCGTCATCGTCTGGGTGCCCTTGTTGGCCTGCTGGTTCTGGGGCAGCCCGACGTCCTTGATCTGCTTCGGCCGCCCGTCCTTGGGGATCTCGTTGAACACGCACTGCGAGGCGCCCGCGGTGGTGGCGGTGTTCTGCTTGTCGTCGTCACCGCCGAGCGAGGTGGCGAGCCAGACGGTGCCGGCGACCACGAGCACCAGCACGGCCGCGGCGCCGACGATGGCCTGGGTCTGCCGGCGCTTGCGGGCCTTGGCGGCGCGCTCGGCCATCTCCCGCTCGAGGCGGGCCCGCGCCGCCGCGCGCTGCCGCTCTCTCGTGGACGTCACGGTCACTCCTCACATGCTTCTCGGGTACGGCGGTGCTCGCCGCTGCTCAGGGTGGGGCGGGGCCGGGTCAGCCGGCGCTGGGGCTCGCCGCCGGCGCGCTCGTGGCGGCCGGCGCGGCGTTCGGCTCGCCGACGGTGAGGCTCTGGATCACCACGTCCGTCTTCGGCTTGACCTTGGCCCCGCTCCCATTGTCCACGGTCGGCAGGGCACCGAGCTTGTCCACCACGTCGAGGCCGCCGGTGACCTTGCCGACGACGGTGTACGCCGGCTTGGCCGGGTTGAAGTCCTTGAAGAAGATCAGGAACTGGCTGCCGTTGCTGCCCGGCGGGTTGCCGATCATGGCGACCGTGCCCTTCGGGTACGCCGGGGCCTGCGCGGGCGCGGGCGAGGCGGACGGGCTGGCCTCCGGCGCGGTGGGGACGTTCTCGTCGTAGAACGAGTAGGTCGGGCCGCCGATGCCGCTGCCGCTCGGGTCGCCGCAGCGCAGCGCCCCCTCGGTGGTGATCTCGTGGCACTTGGTGTTGTCGTAGAACGACTTGCCGGCCAGGAACGAGATGCTGGCCGCGCCGCACGGGGCGGCGGCCAGGTCCAGGTCGGCGGTGATCGGGCCGCCCTGGTTGGTGGTGATCGTCATGGCGCGCGTGCCGGAGGTGGGCAGGCCGGTGGTGGCCGGGGTGCTGACGTCCTTGAGGTTGGTGTTGGCGGTGGCGTCCTGCGGCGTCCAGAGGCAGGTGTCCTCGGCGGCCTGCTTCTTCGGCTCGGAGTCGAAGGCGCCGAGCGCCCAGGCCGACCCGGCCACGATCAGCGCGAGCACCACGGCGGCGCCGACGCCGGCCTGGATCTGCCGGCGGCGCTTGGCGGCCGCGGCCCGCCGGGCGAGCTGCCGGTCGAGCTTGGCCCGCGCCAGTTTGCGCTGCCGGTCCCTGCTGGAAGCCACCCGTGCTCCCCTTCCTCTACCCTGGTCCTCGCCGGCGCCGGGCGCTGCCACCCGTCTGCTGCGGGGGTGCGCCACGCCACACGCCCGCCAGAGTGTACGGGTACCGGCTGTGAAAGTGGTGTACGAGGTCCGGCCTCGGCTTATCGGGCGTTGTCACTGTGCCTGGCGGGGCGACTGGGGCCGGTGGTCCGCGAAACCGGGTGGCCCGTGCGACTAGGCTGCTGACAGGGACGACGACCGGACGGAAGGGGAGCGGACGTGCTCGTGGCCGGCTTTCCCGCGGACGCCTTCGGCACCAACTGCTACGTGGTGGCGACCGCGCCGGGGGAGCAGTGCGTGGTGGTCGACCCCGGCATCGGGGTGCTCGACCGGCTCGACGCCGTGCTCGCCGAGCACCGCCTGCACCCGGCCGCCGTGCTGCTCACCCACGGCCACCTCGACCACACCTTCTCGGTGGCCCCGGTCTGCGGCGCGCGGGGCATCCCCGCCTACGTCCACCCGGAGGACCGGGAGCTGCTGGCCGACCCGGCCAAGGCGCTCTCGATGGACCTCACCCAGCTCTTCGGCGGCCGGCTGCCGTACGCCGAGCCGGACGACGTGGCGGAGCTGACCGACGGCGCGACCCTGTCGCTGGCCGGGTTGGAGATCACCGTCGACCACGCCCCCGGCCATACCGGCGGGTCGGTGCTGTTCCGGATGCCCGGCGCCGGCTCGCCCTGGGAGGCCGAGCAGATCTGCCTCTCCGGTGACGTGCTCTTCGCCGGCTCGATCGGCCGCACCGACCTGCCGGGCGGCAGCATGCCCCGCATGCTGGCCAGCCTCCGGGAGAAGGTCCTCCCGCTGGCCGACGACACCGTCGTCCTGCCCGGCCACGGCCCACAGACCACCATCGGTCGCGAGCGCGCGACCAACCCGTACCTCGTCGAGGTGTCGGGCACCGGCGGCGCGCGCCCGGCAACGCCCGCCCGCGGCCTGTAGCCGCACCCACGACCTCCCCGCGCGGGTCCCGCGCGGGACGCAAGGAGTACGCCATGAGCAAGCCCACGCCCATCTCCGGCTTCCCGGAGTGGACGCCCGCCCAGCGCATGATCGAGCAGTTCGTGCTCGACCGGATCCGCGCCACCTTCGAGCTGTACGGGTTCGCGCCGCTGGAGACCCGCTCGGTCGAGCCCCTCGACCAGCTGCTGCGCAAGGGGGAGACCTCGAAGGAGGTCTACGTGCTGCGCCGGCTCCAGGCCGACACCGACGGTCCGGCCGGCGACGACGCCCTCGGCCTGCACTTCGACCTGACCGTGCCGTTCGCCCGGTACGTGCTGGAGAACGCCGGGAAGCTCCAGTTCCCGTTCCGCCGCTACCAGATCCAGAAGGTGTGGCGGGGCGAGCGCCCGCAGGAGGGGCGCTACCGGGAGTTCCTCCAGGCCGACATCGACATCGTCGACCGGGACACCCTGCCGGCCCACTACGAGGCCGAGATGCCGCTGGTGATCGGCGACGCGCTGCGCTCGCTGCCGATCCCGCCGGTGCGGATCCAGGTGAACAACCGCAAGATCTGCGAGGGCTTCTACCGGGGCGTCGGGCTGACCGACCCGGAGGCGGCGCTGCGCGCGGTCGACAAGCTCGACAAGATCGGCCCGGCGAAGGTCGCCGAGTTGCTGGCGGAGACCGCCGGGGCGAGCGAGGCGCAGGCCAAGGCGTGCCTGGCGCTGGCCGAGATCTCCGCGCCGGACGCCTCGTTCGCCGACGCGGTGCGCGCCCTCGGGGTGACCGACCCGCTGCTCGACGAGGGCATCGCGGAGCTGACCGCGGTGGTGGAGACCGCCGCCGCGCACTCGCCCGGCCTCTGCGTGGCCGACCTGCGGATCGCCCGCGGCCTGGACTACTACACCGGCACGGTCTACGAGACGCAGATGATCGGCTACGAGCGGTTCGGCTCGGTCTGCTCCGGCGGCCGGTACGACAACCTGGCCAGCTCCGGCACCACCCGCTTCCCCGGCGTGGGCATCTCGATCGGGGTGACCCGGCTGCTCGGCCTGCTCTTCGGCGCGGGCGCGCTGTCGGTCTCCCGGGACGTGCCGACCTGCGTGCTGGTCGCGGTGACCACGGAGGAGGAGCGGCCGGCCAGCAACAAGGTCGCCGAGGCGCTGCGCTCCCGGGGCATCCCGACCGAGGTGTCCCCGAGCGCGGCGAAGTTCGGCAAGCAGATCCGGTACGCCGAGCGGCGCGGCATCCCGTACGTGTGGTTCCCGGGCGCCGAGGGCGACGAGGTGAAGGACATCCGCTCGGGCGAGCAGGTGGCCGCCGCGGCGGGGGAGTGGACCCCGCCCCGGGCCGACCTGAAGCCGCTGGTCGGGCCGGCCGCCGCTGGCGCCTGACGACGATTGGACCTACGGTGGCGTAAGTTACGCCACCGTAGGGAGATCGTCGTGACCGTGCTCAGCCAGACCGCCCTGCTCCTCGAACTCGAACCCGTGGTCGAGAAGAACCTCGACCGGCACCTGTCGCTGGCCAAGGAGTGGTTCCCGCACGAGTATGTGCCGTGGAGCGAGGGGCGGACCTTCGCCGGCCCGCTCGGCGGTGAGCCCTGGGTGGAGAGCGACTCGACGCTTCCCGAGGTGGCCCGGACCGCGCTGATCGTCAACCTGCTCACCGAGGACAACCTGCCCTCGTACCACCACGAGATCGCGACGCTGTTCGGGCGGGACGGCGCGTGGGGGACCTGGGTGCACCGGTGGACCGCCGAGGAGGGGCGGCACGGCACGGCGATCCGCGACTACCTCACGGTGACCCGGGCGGTCGACCCGGTGGCCCTGGAGCGGGCCCGGATGACCCACATGTCGGCGGGCTATGTCAACGCCCACGACGACGAGGTGCTGCACTCGCTGGCGTACGTCTCGTTCCAGGAGTTGGCCACCCGCATCTCGCACCGCAACACCGGCCGGGCGACCGGCGACCCGACCTGCGAGGCGCTGCTGGCCCGGGTGGCCGCCGACGAGAACCTGCACATGGTCTTCTACCGCAACCTGCTCGGCGCGGCCTTCGAGCTGGCCCCGAGCCAGGCCATGCGGGCCGTGGCCGACGTGCTGGCCGAATTCCAGATGCCGGGGGTGGGCATCGAGGGCTTCGCCCGCAAGTCGGTGGCGATCGCCCTGGCCGGCATCTACGACCTGCGCCAGCACCGGGACGAGGTGGTGGTCCCGGTGCTGCGCCAGTGGAACCTGTTCGAGGCGACCGGGCTGGACGCCGACGGCGAGGCCGCCCGCGACCAGATCGCCGCCCAGCTGGACACCCTGGAGACCCAGGCGTCCCGCTTCGAGGAGAAGCGCGCGGCCCGCAACGCCCGCCTCGCCCGCGCCACCCCGTGACAGCGGGAGGTTCACCGAACGGCACTGTCCGCGATCCGCCTGGGCAGGTTGAGCCACCAGAAGGCGGCGGCCCGCGACTCGGCGGGGACGTCGGGTTGGCGGGTGACTTTGCGCAGCATGGGTTCGTTGCGGGTCACCCCGAGCGCGTAGACGAGCGCAGCCAAGGCGACGTTGTGCGCATTTCCGGCGCTCATGCGGGCTGCGACAGCGTGGTGCGCGATGGCTCGGAGCCAGAATGTGTCCGGGCTGCGGCCACCCATGTGGCCGATCGCACGGGTCGCTGCCACCATGACGGTCGGGCGTACTCCGGCGGCGGTGATGAGCCGCTCTACCAGTGGTCGCTGCTCCTGACCGCCGACGACGCGCAGCGCCTCGAGGATCGCCTGAACTGTCTCCGTGCGGTGGTCAGCGGTGGCAAGCTCCGCCGTGAGGGCGGCCGCGAGCGGCTGGCGGTACGGAGCCGCCGAGAGCAGCATTGCGGCGTACAGCCGGACATCGAGCACGGGATGAAAGAGCATCTCGTCCACCAGTACCGGGAGCAACTGGTCGCGGAAGTGGGGCGCCTCCCGCTGCAGGCCGGCAACGGTCGAGCCGACGATGCGGACGACGGTCGTCTGGGCCGTCTCCCGCCCGACCACTCGCCCGGCCTCCAACATGTGCCGCAGCAGGCGATCAGCGGCGGCCACCCGGCGGAGGTGCGTCCGGTACCGGACGGCGAGTTCCGTCGGCAACCGGCGGAGCAGCTCGACTGCGAGCGGCCGCGCGTCTTCGCGGGCGGTAGGGTCCTCGAGAAGGGTGTTGACCACGGGCACCAGGCGAAGCAGTTGCGGCGCGGTGAAGTGCCCGTACCGCAACTTGCGAACGCAGCCGAGAAGAGCGCCGTACCGGGCCAGGTCGTTAGTGGGGTCGACCAGTTGACGCAGCAGATGGCTGCCGGCGTCGGGATGCGCGCTCGCGTCCAGCACGCTCACGGGTTCCACGAAGACCTGGTTGGACCGGTCCGCGGCCAGATTGGCGCAAGCGGCGATCGCCGCTTGCTGACCAACCGGATGGGCCAGCAGCCGGTTCAGCGCTTCGTATCGCTGCATCCAGGGCACGCCGTCCGCGATGATGGTCTCGGCGAGCAAGCGTTCCGCGATGCGGTCCCAGAGCGACGCTGGGGCGATGACGCCGCGTGGCGAGGCTGCCAGGTCGGCGGTCAACCGGTCCCACTCGGCTCCAGCCATCAGGTCGTCGGAGAGCGCCCGATCGAGCAGTTGCTCGACCCGCCCCGGTCGCCGCGGTCCGCGCCCGAGCCGCGGCTTCGGGGTGATGAAGGGCGCCGAGTAGCGATAAACGGTGTCCGTGACGGCGACAAGTGAGTTCGGTGGTAGGTCGAGCAGCTGCTCGTAGCGCTGCACGGCTCGATGCGGAGCTCGCACCGCCCCTGTCTCCCACCGGGAGATGCGGGAAACAGTGGTGTCCTCGTTCCAACAGCCGCCCCGGAACATTTCAGCGAAACGAACCGCGGCCGTCCACTTGTCGGGGCCGCCGTAGAGCCGGTTGACACGTAGCAGCCAGGCTGTCCGGTCCTGTTGCGGGGCCCAACCGGGGCGGGTGGACGGCTGGGGAGACCGGGGCGGCCGGCCGCGCTGGCCTGGCACTCGCCCCTCGCTTGCCATGAGGAATTTATTGCATGGGCGAATCCAGCGTGCAACGTTCTCGCTACTAACCGACACGACACGTACGGTTGACTGACCGGTCACTCTGTTTCCGCAGCTTCCCGTTCGCGCCCCATCGAATCGCCCCTTCGCGCAGCGCTCCACCGGGGGTACCGGTCGCCGCCGCTCGCACTCGGGTGCAGGAGGACGGATGAGCAGGATTTCCGCATCGCCGCAAGAGCCCAGTAGGAATACGTCGCGGGGACAGCTTCGTGTCCCCCGACCTCGCCAGCCCAACGGCGCTTCCGGCGCCGCCGCCGCCCGGCTGATCGGCATGACGTCGCTGAAACAGGCGATCCGCACGGTGCCCGTACCCGGCGCACCGCCGCCGTTGTCGCGCGAGGCAGCCGCAGTCGGTCTCGCCTTCCTCGACATGGCACTCCGGCAGAACCACATCCGTCGCCTCACCGAGCGGCTTTCGCTGGTCGAGCATGGCCTGGCCAGCCGGACAACCGAGGTGGACGTCCGGCTGAGCCTGCTCAACCACGGCCAACGGGAGGCCAGCCAGCTGTTTCAGCGGCTGAGCAGCCGTAGCGCCCGCAGCAGGGAGGAAGAGCAGAACGCCAGTCCGACCATCTGGGTGCCGGTGACCCGAATTTCTCGACTCAGCGTCTCCCCGGTCGACGTAGTGGACGCTGCCGGTACGAAGCTGCCTCGACTCACTCAGTACGAGACCTCCCGGTTGCTTGCCTCCGGCCTGTACCGGCTGCTTGCAGGCACCCTCTCCAGCCAGCCCGAGACTCGGCAGGATTCACCGTTGAGTCAGTTGCTGTTCCACCAGGACCAGGCACGCTGGCTGATCCAGGCGGCGCTCATCGCCTTGCTCACCGAGCGCAGCCGCTCGTTGACGACCGGGGGCGATGATCGCGGCGAGCCCCACGACGACCACGACGACCAGCGGTGCCGGGCTCTGGCCCTCTCGGTGCTCCGAGACTACGAACAGCAGCTCGTGCCATACGCAAACCTGCTGGATGTGGCCGTCAACGACTACCTTCTGGTCGCGGCGCTGGACCTGACAAGGGACGACCATCTGCTCAGCTACGACGCGCCGGTGCACACCCGCACCGAGCGGGCGGCGGCCGACCTTGACCCGTTGCGCCGATCCAGTCCGGCGCGCTATCAGGTCCGCTACGTGGCCCGCATACCGGCGAGCCTGCGCTCCTATCACGTGGTCGCGGAGACCGAGCCCGGTGTCCACATCGAAGCGATGTCGATGGTCACCAACGCGGACGAATCGACGGCCAAGGATCTTACGCGGGATCTCCGGTCGCTCGCGGAGCGCTGGCGGAAACCTCGCCCCGGCATACCGGCAAGGAAGCGGCTGCTGGAGCTCGAGTTGCAGAGCGCCCTTGGACGCCTTTCGGAACTGGTGCGAACTCGGCGGTGGGACGCCAGCCAGGCCGGGCTCGACCTGCCGGATTCCACTCTGCGGAAGAGCCGGCAGCTTTCACGCCTCTATCTGGCGGACCACGGCCTGGCCCATAGTGAGCGCGACAACCAGTCCCTCCTGGACAGTGCCGCCCTGACTGCGGACGACCTCGAACTCGTCGCCCGGGAAGTCGAGGAACAGCAGGTGGGGTCCGATTTCTCGGTGGAGAACGACCCGGCGAGCAGCCGTGCACATGCATACTGGCGGCGCAGTTCCTCCCGTACCCCGCGGGCCGAGCACACCACCGTGGTGTGCACCCTGAGGCTGCGAGACGCCACTGGAGCACGTCCCGGCAGCGTGATGGCGTACGCCTTGGTGGTGGCAGCCACCGTCTACCTCGTCGGCTGTCTCCTGGATCGCAGCCTGTGGCCGTACGACAGTTCAGCGGAACCACCGGCGAACGCCGACGCGGTCGTTGCCGTCCTGCTGCTCGTGCCGGGATTCCTGTACACGCGCCTAGACCTGCCACTGCGTCACACGATCCTCGGTCATTTGAGGTGGGCCTCCCGCTGGCTGGCCCACCTGTCGATCGGCTCTGCGGTCCTCGCTGCCGCTGCGGTGGCGTCCGGCGTCGGGAGTTGGTTGTTGACGGCGAGCATGGGGGTTGCCACCGGGTTGCCGCTGCTCGCCGCGCTCTTGTTGGGCCGTCCCGCCGGGCAGCAGCGAAGTCCCCTGGCCGTCAGGCTGTCCGCGCCACGTTGGCTCCAGCCGCCCGGCTGGCGTGAGGTGCCGCCGGACGCCGTCTTCTACTCGTCGGGATCCGATCATGAATGAGCTAGAAGAACTTGCCTCTCCGGCCGCGCTTGCCGACCTGGCCCGGGCCGGTCATCTAATGGCGCGGCAGTCCTTCATGCAGGTCACGTTCGAGGTGCACCACGTGGAGGACCGCGGCGGTTACCTGCGCGAGCTGCTCAGCCAGCGGGTCGAGGATGGTAGGAAGAATGCCCCGGCCGAGGGCGAGCCGGCAGAGCGCGTGGCGGACGTCCCTCGAGAGACACTTTCCTCGGCGGCCAATGGCGTCGGACTGGTGATCGGCACCTACGCCGGCGCGCTGCCGCCCGAGATGGAAGACCGACGACAGGGCAGCGACCTCCCGGTGGCCCTGCGCGTCCAGGGTGGTCCCTCGCACGCCCGCTTGTTCCAGGGCACTGCCTCACCCAACCCCAGCTTCATCTACGAGTCGGTGCACGCCTTCGAGGGCATGATCGTGATCGGCGAGCGGATCGACGAGTGGTCGAACTTTCATGGGCGGGCCGTCGCCGAGGCGATCGCGGAGATCTCGGCCGCCGCGACTGATCGGGGCGCACCGCTGCTGTCGCTGCAGTCCCCAGTCCAGTTGCCAGCCGACCGGGATCAGGGGGAGTGGCCGGTGCCCGCTGCCATCGCGGTGCGGTTCTCCATGGCGCTGAGGCACTCGGGCGCCGATGTACGCCTCGACCTCGCCGAGCGGTTCGCGCGCTACGCGGACGAGCGCGGGTACGGGTTCTGGGTGGCCGACTCCCGGCCAGGTCACCGTCAGGGAAACTGGTGCCTCGTGCAGCCACCGGACAAGGTCAGGGCGGACCAGTCCGCCGAGTGGGGGCATTGCGACGACATCATGCCGACGTATTGCCTGCCGATCACGTTCGTCGGTCCCGCACACGTCGGCTCCACCAATGCCATCATGTCGTACCTGCGAGAATTTCCGGATCTGGGAGTGCTGGCCAGCTCGATCATCTCGCTCGACGACCTGGCCTTCATTCACTTCCAACTGGCAGTGAACCGCCTTCCCGTCGGAGGGATTTCGCAGTTCGAGGCCGACCTGGACGCCGTCATTCCCTCCCGGCACGTCGACGACACCGACGGCCGGACCAGCGCCCCGCAGTACCTGCTGCCGAAAATCCTGCCGCTCGTGACCGGCAGCGTGGGCAAGCCGAGGGACGAGAAGCTGGCCCGGATGATTGACCGCGCCGGGAACTATCAGTCGCTGACGGGGCCAGCGCTGCGGGTCCGTTTCGCCGAGCGGGACGGCCGAGTGCCCCTGTGGTTCTCCTGGCAGGCGGCCGACACCGACGACGGTCTAGCCGTGCCCCTCATCGCTCTCACCGACGCGCTCCGGGCGATCGGGCTGGTGCCCGCCGATGACACCGGCCGGAACCCGAGGCATCCCAACCTGGACTACCTGGTCTGCCGCGAGGTCGGGGAGTCCACCCTTCGCGGCAAGGGCAAGATCTCACTGCCGCGGCATGTCCTGCACGACAATGCGGAGCCCAACCTCGAGACGATCCGGGCGAGGCTCTGCACCAGCCTGGAGGACGCCTGGCGGGCGGCACTACGTCGCCAATCGCTGCCGGGCGGAGTCGAGGTCGCGGTGGCGTGGGCTGAATTCCGCCTCAACAACTGGACCGCTGCGCTCTGACCGGCTCAAAATGCGAGGCAGCCGGCTCCTCGGACACCAGGGGCGCCGCTCCTAGGCCCCGGTTCGAGGGGGCTGGTCGAGGGGGAACAGCAGGCAGCTTGACGTGGCGTGGGCGACCAGCCGGTTCTGCGCGTCGGTCAGCCGGGCTTCCGCCAGGGCGGTGCGGCGGCCCCGCTGGAGCACGGTGCCCTCGCAGCGCAGGGTGCCGCTGGCCACGGTGACCGGGCGGAGGAACTTCACGTTCAGGTCCAGCGAGGTGTAGCCGACGCCGGCCGGCAGGGTGGTGTGCACGGCGCAGGCGGCGGCGGTGTCCAGCAGCGTGGAGAGGACGCCGCCGTGCACGGTGCCCAGCGGGTTGTAGTGGAACTCCTGCGGCACCAGCTCGACCGCGACGCGGCCCTCGTCGGCCTCCATCCGGGCCATGTCGATCAGGTGCATGACCGGCGGCGCGGCCAGCTCCCCGGCGATCATCGCGCGCAGCAGCTCCAGGCCGCCGCGCCGGCCGATGTGGGCGGCGCCGGCGACCGGGTCGGACCAGGTGAAGGTGCGGCTGCGCTCCTGCGTCTGTGTCATGGACTCAGCCTCGCAGCGCGTTGCTGAGTCTGTCAATCAGACCTAGCCTGGTCGGCATGAGACCCGCGGCACTGGACTGGTCGGTGGAGAACTGCACGATCGCCCGCGCCATGGAGGTCCTCGGCGAGCGGTGGACCCTGGTCGTGCTCCGCGAGGTCTTCAACGGCGTGCGCCGCTTCGACGACATGCGGGTGCGCACCGGCATCCCCCGACAGGTGCTCACCAACCGGCTGGCCATGCTGGTCGAGCAGGGGGTGCTGCGCCGGGAGCCGTACCGGGAGCCGGGCAGCCGGCTGCGGCACGAGTACCGGCTCACCGACAAGGGGCTCGACCTCTGGCCCGTGCTGGTGGCGGTGCTCGGCTGGGGCGACCGCTACCTGGCCGACCCGGACGGCCCGCCGCTGGCCGTGGCCCACCGCGACTGCGGCGCCGAGGTACGGGTGGCGCTGCGCTGCGCCGAGGGGCACGAGCTGACCGACCCGCGCGACGTGCTGCCGCGCCCCGGTCCGGGTGCCCGCCGCCGGGACTGAACGGCCGGCCGGCTCTGACAGCCGATGTCGATGATGTTGCTTCGCGGTTACATCGTGCGGGCCTGCGAATTCGGGCAAAGCCACGTCTTGATTAGGATCTTAAATATGTGAATACTTGGGTCGCCCGGCCGGTTTCCCCAGGTCGGCCGGGTTGTCCCCGGGCGCGTCCGCATGACAGTGCCCGTCACCCCCATCCGGAGGTTGTTACATGCGACCCACGAGGTCCACGCTCCGCCGCGCCGTTGTCGTCGCCGTGGCCGGCACCCTGGTCACCGGTTCGCTGCTCGGCGCACCCGCCCATGCGGCCCCCGCCTCGCCCGCGTCGCCCGACGCCGCCGCCGCCCTCGCCACGAAGCTCGGTGACCGCGCCGCCGGCGCGTACGCCGACCGCAGCGGCACCATGGTCGTCGCGGTGACCGACGCCGCGGCCGCCCGCCAGGTGCGCGCCGCCGGCGCCACCCCGAAGCTCGTCACCCGGGGCGCCGACAAGCTCGCGGCCGCCACCAACGAGCTGGAGCGCTCCGCCAAGATCCCCGGCACCGCCTGGTGGACCGACCCGGCCACCAACCAGGTCGTCGTCTCCGTGGACAGCACCGTCACCGGCGCCAAGCTGGAGCGGGTCAAGGCCGCCGCCGCGCGCACCGGTGGGGCGGTCCGGATCGAGGCCGAGACCGGCGTGCTCAGCACCCGGATCTCCGGCGGCCAGGCGATCTACGCCGGCGGCGGCGGGCGCTGCTCGCTCGGCTTCAACGTGCGCGCCGGCAGCACCTACTACTTCATCACCGCCGGGCACTGCACCAACATCTCGTCCAGCTGGTACAGCAACTCCGCCCAGACCAGCCTGCTCGGCACCCGCGCCGGCACCAGCTTCCCCGGCAACGACTACGGCATCGTGCGGTACAGCAACCAGACCACCGCGCAGCCGGGCAACGTCTACCTCTACAACGGCAGCTACCAGGACATCACCGCGGCCGGCAACGCGTACGTGGGCCAGAGCGTCCGGCGCTCCGGCAGCACCACCGGCGTGCGCAGCGGCTCGGTGACCGCCCTCAACGCCACCGTGAACTACGCCGAGGGCAGCGTCTCCGGCCTGATCCGCACCACCGTCTGCGCCGAGCCCGGTGACAGCGGCGGCTCGCTCTTCGCCGGCAGCACCGCGCTGGGCCTCACCTCCGGCGGCAGCGGCAACTGCTCCTCCGGCGGCACCACCTTCTTCCAGCCGGTCACCGAGGTGCTGAGCCGCTACGGCGTCAGCGTCTACTGATCGACCGACGCGAGCGGGCCGCCGGGCGACCGGCGGCCCGTTCCGCGTCTCCGGCCCACCGGCACCGCGCCCCACCGGCACCGCGGCCCGCCGGCGGGGTGGGTCAAGTGACCGGCGCGTCCGGCCGGGCGGGGTCGGTCACCGGCGGGTCCGGTCGCCGTGCCGACCAGTGGCCGTGGGCCCGGCGGGCGGAGAGGACGGCGGCCAGCGGCCAGAGCGCCACGGCCAGCGCCGCCACCCGCTCGGCCAGCCCGGTCCGCGAGCCGCCGGTCACCTCGACGACGAACCAGCCGAAGAGGACCAGCAGCAGCGCGGTCGCGGCCAGCGCCACCGGCCGGCGGAACGCCCACGGCGGCGTGCCGGCAGGCGACGCGGCCACGCCGCGCCGGACGGCCCGGGGCAGCCGCAGCGCCGACCCGGCCGGCCAGAGCGACAGGGCGAGCACCGCGACGGTGGCCACCGTCCCGTGCGCCGGGGAGCCGCCGACCTGCGGCCGGGGAAAGGCGATGAGCGCGATGGTGGCCATCCCGCCGACCGCGAGCAGGAACCGGCTGGGCAGCCCGGCCGCGTGCAGGACCAGCGCGGTGCCCAGGTAGCAGCAGCCCAGCAGCACCAGGCAGCCCGCCATCAGCCACGAGTCGGTCGCGCCCTCCCCGGCCAGCTCGCTGATCGTGTCCCGGACCGGGTCGTAGCCGGGCGGCTGCCGGGCGCCCGCCACCGTCCAGCCCGCCACCAGTAGGACAGGCGCCGCCGCGGCCGTCGCCACGGCCCAGCTCGGTACGGCACGCACCCGGCCACGGTAACCGCCCGGCCCGGCCCCGGCCCGTGGTTCGCCGCGCCCCGGACCGGTGGGCCCGGCGGGTGCCCGGGAGCCGGCCTGTCCGTCCTGACAGAATGCGGGGAGCAGACGTGGACCAGATGAGGAGACGCAAGCCGTGATCCGTACCCACAATGCCGGAAGCCTGCGCGCTGCGGACGCCGGCTCGACGGTGACGCTCGCCGGGTGGGTGGCCCGCCGGCGCGACCACGGCGGTGTCATCTTCGTCGACCTGCGCGACGCCTCGGGCGTCGTGCAGGTGGTCTTCCGCGAGGAGGACGCGCACGCGCTGCGCAACGAGTTCTGCGTCAAGGTGACCGGCGAGGTGACCCGCCGCCCCGAGGGCAACGAGAACCCCGACCTGCCCACCGGCGAGGTCGAGGTGACCGCGACCGCGCTGGAGGTGCTCTCCGAGGCCGCGCCGCTGCCGCTGCCGGTCGACGACCAGATCGAGGCCGGCGACGACATCCGGCTCAAGTACCGCTACCTCGACCTGCGCCGCGGCGGCCCGGCGAAGGCCATGCGGCTGCGCTCGCGGGCCAACCAGCTCGCCCGCACGGTGCTGCACGAGCGGGACTTCCTGGAGATCGAGACCCCGACGCTGACCCGCTCCACCCCGGAGGGCGCCCGCGACTTCCTGGTCCCGGTCCGCCTCCAGCCGGGCAGCTGGTACGCGCTGCCGCAGTCGCCGCAGCTGTTCAAGCAGCTGCTCATGGTCGGCGGCATGGAGCGCTACTACCAGATCGCCCGCTGCTACCGGGACGAGGACTTCCGCGCCGACCGGCAGCCGGAGTTCACCCAGCTCGACATCGAGATGTCCTTCGTCACCGAGGACGACGTGATCGACCTCGGCGAGGCGATCGTCGCGGCGCTCTGGTCCGACCTGGCCGGCTACGAGATCCCCCGGCCGATCCCGCGGATCACCTGGCACGACGCCATGTCCCGCTACGGCTCCGACAAGCCGGACCTGCGCTACGGCGTCGAGCTGACCGAGCTGACCGACTACCTGCGCGGCACCGAGTTCCGCGTCTTCGCCGGCGCGATCGACGCGGGCGGCTACGTCGGCGCGGTGGTCATGCCGGGCGGCGCGAGCCAGACCCGCAAGGAGCTGGACGGCTGGCAGGACTGGGCCAAGGCGCGCGGCGCGCGGGGCCTGGCCTACGTGGTGCTCGACGCGGAGACCGGCGAGCCGCGCGGCCCGGTGGCAAAGAACCTCTCCGAGGCGCACCTGGCCGGCCTGGCCGACGCGGTCGGCGCGAAGCCGGGCGACGCCGTCTTCTTCGCCGCCGGCACCGACACCCGGGAGGCGCAGGAGCTGCTCGGCGCCGCCCGGATCGAGATCGCCAAGCGGGCCAAGCTCGTCGACGAGAGCGCCTGGGCGTTCTGCTGGGTGGTCGACGCGCCCATGTTCGAGAAGACCGACGAGGGCGGCTGGACCGCCGTGCACCACCCGTTCACCTCGCCGAACGCCGAGTGGGTGGACCGGTTCGAGGAGGCGCCGGACCGGGCGCTGGCCTACGCGTACGACATCGTCTGCAACGGCAACGAGATCGGCGGTGGCTCGATCCGTATCCACCGCGGCGACGTGCAGCAGCGGGTCTTCGACCTGCTCGGCATCACGGCCGACGAGGCGCAGGACAAGTTCGGCTTCCTGCTGGAGGCGTTCAAGTACGGCGCCCCGCCGCACGGCGGCATCGCCTTCGGCTGGGACCGGGTCTGCATGCTGCTGGCCGGCGCCGACTCGATCCGCGAGGTCATCGCCTTCCCGAAGACCCGCGGCGGCTTCGACCCGCTGACCGGCGCGCCGACGCCGATCACCGCGCAGCAGCGCGCCGAGGCGGGCATCGACGCCAAGCCGAAGGCGCCGACCGGCCCGCACGCCGGCACCGCCGGCCCGGCCGCCCCGGTGGCCGACCCGACCTGATCCGCCGCTCCTCGCCGTCGATCATGAGGTTGGCCGGGGCCGTCCCGGTCTCCTCATGATCGGCGCCTGCGAGGGGTGGTCGGGAGAGCCGAGCAGCTCAGGACGGCCGGTGTGCGGAGTGGGCGCGGATGAGTCCCTCGACACCGCGGAGGAAGGTCTCGGAGATCAGCGCCGGGTCGAAGAGGCAGCCGGCCGCCATGGCGCCGTCGCGGAGCATGACGAACTGCCGCGCGGCCGCCTCGGCCTCGGTTTCCTGGATCCTCGCCAGCACCGTGTTGATCGTGTCGAGGAACCACTGTCGGTGCGCGAGGACGGCCTGGTGCACAGGATGGTCCGGGTCGGGATACTCCGCCACGGCGTTCAGGAAGGCGCAGCCGCGGAAGCCGGCGGACCGGATGTCCCGGGCGATCGACTCCGCGACGGCCCGGAGTGCGTCGGTCGCCGGCAGGTCGGCGGCGAAGGCCCCGTCCACCTGGTTACGGATGGCGTGATCGGCCGCCCGCAGATAGGCGAGGACGAGATCCTCCTTGCCCGGGAAGTGCCGGTAGAACGTGGCCCGGGTCACCTTCGCCTCGGCGATGATCCGATCGACACCGACCGAGTGGATTCCCTCCGCGTAGAAAATCCTGGTCGCGGTGGCGAGAAGCCGCTGCCGCGCCTCGGACGGGCGGGCGCCGGAGTCACTGCGTGCCATGAGCCCACCCTAACGAACAGAACGTTCGGTCCCTGCTTCCGACCGGCAGGTGGGTAGAACGTTCGGTCTTGACGAGGCGTCGCCCGGTCGCTATCTTGACGACGAGACAGAACGTTCGTTCTACCTGGTGGTGTTCCGGCCGCCCGCCCTGCCGGTCGCGGGCCCCCTCCGGGCGCCATCGAAAGGATGACCATGACCACCGTTGCCGCCCCCAGCATCTCGACGACGGCGTCCGCCCTGCGGCGGCTGTACTTCGTCCGCTTCGCCTTCGCCATCGTCTGGGCCGGCGTGGCGTTTGCGCTCGCCGGAGACCTCGACCCTCTCGCCGTTACGCTCTTCGTGATCTACCCGCTGTTCGACGTGGCCGCCGCCGTCGTCGACGCCCGCGCGTCGCGCGCCACCGGGTCGCCCGCTCTGCTGTACGTGAACATCGTGGTCAGCCTGCTCGCCGCGATCGGCCTGGCCGTCGCCGGCACGTCCGGCATCCCGGCGATGCTGCGCGTCTGGGGTGCCTGGGCGATCGTCGCCGGGCTTGTGCAGCTGATCGTGGGTGTGACCCGCCGCAGCATGGGCGGCCAGTGGCCGATGATCATCAGCGGTGGGCTCTCCCTGCTCGCCGGCGGGTCGTTCGTGGCGGCCGCCTCGGCGGACAACCCGGCGCTGACCAACGCGATCGGCTACGCCGTCCCCGGCGCGGTCTTCTTCCTCATCTCGGCCGTCCGCCTCGGCCGCGCCGCGAAGGTGAGCTGACCCGGCGAACGGCCGCTGACCGCATGCCGCCGGGTCACGCCTCGGAGTCGCGATCGCCGGACGCCGACTCCTCCCGCGCGACCGAGGAGGCGGAAGGCTCCAGCGGCCGTCCCCGGCTCAGCAGGGCGTCGAGTAACGCGACCAGGGCCAGCACTCCGGCCACCACGCTCAGCCCGACCATCGGTGCCCAGCGGGCCAACGCCGGCGTGAACAGCAGCAGGGCCACCAGGCCGATCACCCGGGACTCGGAGACCCGGCCGAAGATCTCGTATTCCAGCAGCGTACGGGCGACGAGGAACAGCACCGGGCCGCCGACCACGAACAGGAGCAGACCGGGCCGCGGCGGCCCGAACGGATGATCGATCACCAACTCGTAGCCGACCGCGGTGACGAGCACGCCGAGCACGATCAGCAGGTGCGCCCGTTCCGACACCGTGCCCAGCCGGCCGGGCATTCCCGCCCGGCCCAACGCCTCGGGCAGCAGCAGGCCGGCGCGGTGGAAGTAGATCCGCCAGAGCAGCGCGCTGGTGGCGAACGCGACCCCGAAGGCCGCGGCCCGCACCGAGGAGTAGTCCGTGCCGCCGAAAACCGTGCTGATGACCAGGATCGTCTCGCCGAGTGAGACGAGGAACATCTGTTGGTGGCGATCGGCGAGATGCGTCCCGGCGATCCGCCAGCGGTGCACCGCCGAGGCTCCGAGCCGCGGCACCGGCCAGCCCAGGGCCCAGGCGAGGTAGTCGACAGCGAGGGCGGCAGCCCACAGCGGCAGGCGAAGTGTGTCGGGGCCCAACGCGCCGGCCAGCCAGAGCGGCGCGCTCGCCGCGGCCCATGCGGCAAGCCGGAACGGCACCAGACGTCGCGGGTGGCCACGCAGCGCGGCGGCGACCACCAGCGGTCGCACCACCATCACCACCAGGTACGCGGCCGCGAACGGCAGCGCTCGCTCCTCCAGGGCGCGTGGCAGCGTCACCGCCATGACCAGGCCGGCGAACATGGTGCCGACCACGACGGCCTGGATGATCGACCGTTCTGGTTCGTAGCGACTGGTGATCCAGACGGTGTGGGACCAGATCAGCCAGAGCGCCAGGAAGAGCAGCAGGGTGCGGCCGAGCCCCGCGACGAGCGCCCAGCCGGTGTCATCGCTCAGGTCGACGAACCGTTGCGTGACCCGGGTGAGAGCCACGACGAAGGCCAGGTCGAAGAAGAGCTCCAGGAAGGTGGCACGACCCGAACTCGTGGGAGGGCGCAGCAGGCCGGCCCCTCGTCCCGCCGCCATCGTCGCCTCCGTCCACCCTCACCGCACCAACGAGCCAGCCGCCGGAGACGTCGCGTCGGCCTCGGCGGCGTCGCCCGCACCCCGCCGCGCGCCCGGTGGCCGACCTGATCCTGACTCGACGAAGGGCCCGCGTCATGATGGCGCGGGCTTTCGACGTCTGGAGGACGGGATGAACCTGCTCGTGGTGGGGGCCAGCGGCTTCCTCGGTGCCGAGGTGTGCCGGCAGGCGGTCGCGGCCGGGCACCGGGTGGTCGGCACGTACCACTCGGCCGCCGTCGCGGTGCCGGGCGTCGCGCCGCGCCGGCTCGACGTCACCGACCGGGCCGCCGTGCGCGCGCTGCTGACCGAGGTACGCCCCGACGCCGTCGTGGCCACCCCCTACCGGTACGACGACTGGACGGTCACCGCGGATGGGGCGGCCCACGTCGCGTCCGCCGCCGCCGAGGTGGGGGCGCGGCTGGTGCACCTGTCCAGCGACGCGCTGCACGCCGGCCGGCCGACGCCGTACGCCGACGACGACGTGCCCACGCCGCTGCACCCGTACGGGGCGGCGAAGGCGGCGGCCGAGACGGCGGTGCGCGCGCTCGATCCGGGGGCGGTGCTGGTGCGGACGTCGCTGATCGTGGGGGAGGGGAGCAAGCAGATCCAGCTCTGTCGGGACGCCCTGGCCGGTCGGGCCGTCCTCTTCAGCGACGAGCTCCGCTGCCCGATCCACGTGACCGACCTCGCCGCCGCGGTGCTGGAACTGGTGCCCACCGACCTGGCCGGCCCGCTCAACGTGGCGGGGCCGGAGGCGGTCAGCCGCGCCGAGATGGGGCTGCTCGTGGCCCGGCACGACGGCCTCGACCCGGCCGGCCTCAAGACCACGACCATCGCCGGGGCCGGCCTGCACCGTCCCGCCGAGGTGCGCCTCGACTCGTCCCGGGCGGCCGGCCTGCTGCGTACCCGGCTGCGCGGGGTCACCGAGGTGCTGGCCTGATCCCTCTGTGCACAGTTTCTGTGCACAACTCTTGTGCATAGAAACTGTGCACGGATATTGTGCAAGGCATGGAGAACGAAGCGCCGCGTCCCGAGCCGCGCGAGGTGCGGCTGGACCACCGACAGGTGCGGGTGCTGGCCCACCCGCTGCGGATGCGCCTGGTCGGCGCGCTGCGGGTGAAGGGCCCGTCGACCGCCACCGCCCTCGCCGACCTGCTCGACACCAACACCGGCGCCACCAGCTACCACCTGCGCCAGCTCGCCGAGGTGGGGCTGGTCGTGGAGGACCCGGACCGGGGCACCGGTCGGCAGCGGTTCTGGCGGGCCGCGCACGACGTCACCAACTGGGAACCGAGCGACTTCGACGACGACCCGGACGCCCGCGCCGCGATCGACTGGATCCAGGGCGACCAGGTGCGTCACCTGGCCGAGCACGCGGAGCGGTGGTTCGCCGCGCAGAACGAGTGGTCGCCGGCCTGGCGGGACGCCTTCGGCATGGGCGACATCTTCATGGCCATCCCGGCCGCCCGGCTGGAGGCCCTCAAGGCCGAGCTGTGGCAGGTCCTGGAGCGGTACCGCAACGAGGCCGACCCGGCTGAGCCCGGCGCCGAGCAGGTGCAGCTGTGGCTCGCGGCCTACCCCCTGCCGAAGGAGTTCCGGTGACCACTCTGTCCGTACGCCAGGTCCGGTTCCGCTACCTCACCCTCTACGGGCTGCGCTGGCTGCCCACCGGCCTGCTCATCCCGGTGATGATCCTGCTCATGCAGGAACGCGGCCTGTCGCTGTCCCAGATCGGACTCGTGGCCACCGCGCAGGGCCTGGTCGTGCTGGCGCTGGAGCTGCCCACCGGTGGTCTCGCCGACGCGCTCGGTCGCAAGCCGGTGCTGGTCGTCGCCTGGGTGGTCTGCCTGGTCTCGCTGGTGCTCTTCGTGGTCGCCGACTCGTTCTGGATGTTCTTCCTGGTCTGGGCGTTGCAGGGGATCTACCGGGCGCTCGACAGCGGCCCCCTGGAGTCCTGGTACGTCGACGCCACCCTGGCCGTCGACCCGGAGGCCGAGTACGAGCGCGGGCTCGGCTGGGCCGGCACCGTCATCGGCGTCGCCATCGGCGCCGGCGCGCTGCTCGGCGGCGGCCTGGTCGCGCTCGGGCCGGTCGGGCCGCTCAGCGCGCTGGCCCTGCCGGTGCTGGTGGCCATCGCCCTCCAGGCGGCCGCGCTGGTCGCGCTCACCGTGCTGCTGGTGGAACACCGGCCGGCCCAGGGCGCCGCCGCGGTGCGCGCCTCGGTGGCCGAGGCCCCCCGGATGGTCGGCCAGGCCGTCGGCCTGCTGCGCCGCAACCGGGTGCTGCTCGCGCTGGTCGCCGTCGAGCTGTTCTGGGGCTTCGGCATGATCACCTTCGAGTCGCTGCTGCCGGTGCGCCTCGCCGAGGTGGTCGGCGACGCCGACCGGGCCGCCGCGCTGCTCGGCCCGGCCAGCTCGGCGGCCTGGCTGGCCAACGCGGCCGGCGCCGCGCTGACCCCGCTGCTGCTGCGCCGGCTCGGCGCCGCGCCCGCCGCCGCGCTCATGCGGGTCCTCCAGGGCGTCACCGTGGTCGGGATGGGCCTGCTCGCCGGGCCGGTCGGGGTGCTCATCGCCTACCTCGCCTGCTACACCGTGCACGGCGCGTCGAACCCGCTGCACATGGGGCTGCTGCACCGGCAGGTCGACGGGCCGTACCGGACCAGCGTGCTCTCGCTGAACTCGATGATGGCCCAGCCGGCCGGCGCGCTCGGCGCGGTGGTGCTCACCGCTCTGGCCGACGCCACCAGCATCACGGTCGCCATGCTGGTCGGCGCCGTGGTGCTCGCCGTGGCCGCCCCGCTCTACCTGCCGGCCTGGCGGGCCGGCCGCCGGGCGTCGGCGGAGGAGCCCGATGCGGGCGAGCGCGGTCCCGGTGAGTCGGCCGCAGGCCCGGGCCATCCCGGCCCGGCGCTCGACCCCGCCGGCCCGGTCGACCCGGTCCCGGTCGCCGTCTCACCCGCCCGCCCGGACTGACGGCGGCGCCGCCCGGGACGCCCGCGCGGCCCTCCAGCACGTCGTCCTGCGCGGCGGCATCGCGTACGAGCGGATGGTGCTGGCCTGGCTCGACGACGTCC